>NZ_CP038020.1:1201296-1501620 GCF_010120595.1 Streptococcus thermophilus | reverse complement strand
ATCTAAAGAAAAGTTTCGACATCTATTTTATGTCATCTTGCCACTTGTGATCTTAAGCTTTGTTCTTGTGGGTATTTTCTGTTACCTCATTGTTCTTTATAGTACTAGGACGCCTTCCTTCCCTCGAGATGCACGTCTTTATGAAGCCCCTCAAGATTTAGCACCTTTGGTCCTAGCCAAGAATGTTTATAATCAGTCTTTCGATAAAACAGGACTAAAAGAAGAAACAGGTCCTTTGAAGTTCAAACATATGGTTCAAGCAACCATCCTTGATTTGATTGATAGAGGTTATCTCACCTTTAGGCGAGAAGGTGATAGTAATATTCTTACACGTATTGAAAAGGAAGGTCTCTCTTCATTTGAAGGATCTTTCTTGGATATGTTGTTTGATGGTCGCATGGAAATTAGAGATAGTGAAATGTTCTCGCGCTATTATCTTGATAAAGATGCTCTAGATAAACAATTCAAGAGTGCTAGAACAAGCTATGAGCGTGAAGCTATTCGTTCTCAGGGAAAACGTGTCAAATATCAATTTACTAATGACGGCTATCAGGTAGCAAAAGGTGTAGAAAAAGAGGAATTTGCGCTAGGACTTCCTAAAATTTATAGAGATTTTAGTGCGAAAGAAAAGACATTTAACATATTGGGAGTAGCAGCTTTGGTACTTTCAATGATGCTTTGTAGTCTTTCAACCTTGTTCTTATTTGCTGCCTTTGGATCAGGTCTTGGTTTTTACTATATTCTCGGACTTCTACCTATAGCAGGACTTACCGTTTTATTCTGGTTCTTGGTGAAAAGACGTCGTCAGAGATGTCTTGATGCAACTCAAATTTCAACGTATTACCAGTGGCATAGCTTTAAAAATATGATTAAGAGTATTCCTAGTTTTAAAAAATCCGAACTAGAATCTGTTATCCTTTGGAATCGTATCTTGGTTTATGCGACACTCTATGGACAGGCGAAAAAAGTTAGTGATGTCCTAAAACGTTACAACATCCACCTCAGTAATCCATCTCTAGATGAGTTTACTTATTCTGCGATACCATTTATTATGCTGAATAATGTTAATTATCTAGAATCATATGTTTCTGCCTCAGATACCGTAAGTAGCTTTTCTATCAATTCAAATAGTGGTAGTGGCGGCTTTGGAGGTGGTGGCTTCTCTGGTGGTGGCGGAGGAGGCGGAGGCGGTGCCTTTTAAGACCTGAAAAACAATTACTTAAGTCTTGCCATTAAAGAAAAGGTATATGGGATAAAGAATGCCTCTAGAATGGTATGTCTAAGATTCTTGTGAGAACTAGCTGTTACTAGAAACACAAGAGCAATGAAGCCAGATTTTGGGAATGGGATTCGCAAGAAACTGAAAGCTATAATGCCTAAACCTGTTAAGATGAGAATTCAATATCTCGTCAGCCTTTTCCTAGTTACCTTGAAGATAACAAATTGAAGTATAGGTGCTATTCATGCTGTAAGCCCATGAATCATGGCATCACTCAATATAATAAATACCCTATTTGAGTTTGAGTAAAATCTATCCAATTATAGCATAACGCTTTGAAAAAGAGCATACGAATTGCCTATAAGTGATAAGGATGTAAGGCTTTTCATTTTTTAAGCATATTTCTTGCTCATTAAGTTTTTTTAACCTATCCTATACGTATATAAAAAATTCGATAGAGGAGATCGATATGGTAAAACTTTCTAAAGAGACACATCTTGAGATGTTCACTAAAATGGAACGTATCCGTGAATTCGATTCACGTATTAATAAATTAGTTCGTCGTGGTTTTGTTCAAGGAATGACTCACTTTTCAGTAGGTGAGGAAGCCGCTAACGTTGGAGCTGTCCAACACTTAAGTTATGACGATATCTTCTTTTCAAATCACCGTGGTCATGGACAATCTATTGCTCAGGACATGGATTTGAATAAAATGATGGCAGAGCTTGCTGGTAAGGCAACAGGAGTTTCTAAGGGGCGTGGTGGTTCTATGCACTTGGCTGACTTTGAAAAAGGTAACTATGGTACTAACGGTATCGTTGGTGGTGGTTACGCTCTTGCTGTAGGTGCAGCCCTTACTCAACAGTACAAAGAAACTGGAAATATCGTTGTTGCCTTTTCAGGTGATGGCGCTACTAATGAAGGTTCATTCCATGAGTCAGTCAATATGGCAGCTACTTGGAAATTACCTGTTATCTTCTTCATTATTAATAACCGTTATGGTATCTCAATGGATATTCGTAGAGCTACCAACACTCCTCACTTGTATACACGTGCAGAAGCCTATGGTATTCCTGGATTCTACTGCGAAGATGGTAACGATGTAATGGCTGTATATGATACAATGGGTAAGGCTGTTGACCATGTTCGTGGTGGAAATGGTCCTGCTATTGTTGAAGTTAAATCATACCGTTGGTTTGGTCACTCTACGGCCGATGCGGGTGTTTACCGTACTAAGGAAGAAGTTGACGAGTGGAAGAACAACAACGACCCAATTATTAGATACCGCGACTATCTTGTTTCTGAAAATATCGCAAGTGTGGAAGAGTTAGATGCTATCCAAAGCCAAGTTAAGGCACAGGTTGATGCGGCTTATGAGTTCGCCCAAAATAGCCCAGATCCAGAACTTTCAGTTGCCTTTGAAGATGTATGGGTAGACTAAAGAGAAAGGATGAGTAATACAAGTATGAGTGAAACAAAATTGATGGCCTTGCGTGAGGCAGTAAACCTTGCTATGAGCGAGGAAATGCGTAAAGATCCCGACATCTTCCTTATGGGTGAAGATGTCGGGATCTATGGTGGTGACTTCGGTACATCAGTTGGTATGTTGGCGGAATTTGGTGAAAAACGTGTTAAAGATACACCAATTTCAGAAGCAGCAATTGCTGGTGCAGCCGTGGGTGCTGCTATTACAGGTCTTCGTCCAATCGTTGATTTGACTTTCATGGACTTCATCACTATTGCCCTTGATGCTATCGTTAATAATGGTGCTAAAAACAACTACATGTTTGGTGGTGGTTTAAAGACTCCTGTAACTTTCCGTGTAGCTTCTGGTTCAGGTATCGGATCTGCAGCGCAACACTCACAATCTCTTGAGTCATGGTTGACTCATATTCCAGGGATCAAAGTTGTTGCTCCTGGTAATGCAAACGATGCTAAAGGTCTTTTGAAATCTTCTATTCAGGACAATAACATTGTTATCTTCATGGAACCAAAAGCTCTTTATGGCAAAAAAGAAGAAGTTACACAAGATCCTGATTTCTATATTCCACTTGGAAAAGGTGAAATCAAACGCGAAGGAACTGACCTTACTATTGTCACGTATGGTCGTATGTTGGAACGTGTTCTTAAGGCGGCTGAAGAAGTAGCTGAACAAGGTATTAATGTTGAGGTAGTTGATCCTCGTACTCTCGTTCCACTTGATAAAGAATTGATTTTTGAATCAGTTAAGAAGACTGGAAAACTTATGTTGGTCAATGACGCTTATAAAACAGGTGGCTTCATCGGTGAGATTGCTGCTATGGTTACTGAAAGTGAAGCATTTGATTACCTTGACCACCCAATTGTACGTTTGGCAAGTGAAGATGTGCCTGTACCTTATGCGCGTGTCTTGGAACAAGCGGTTCTTCCAGATGTTGAAAAGATTAAGGCTGCTATTATCAAGATGGCTAATAAAGGAAACTAACTATCTAGCGACGGTTAAGTGATATTTCTCGTTAGTAAAATATATTTCTTGTTTTAACTGTGGGGGTATCGAAAATTATAATTTAATGTTGAAAGGAGAGGGTGAACCAGACGCCTAATTTTCAGTCGCTTTCTGGTCGCTCTTGGGTATCTTATAAATGGCTTTTGAGATTATTATGCCTAAGCTCGGTGTAGACATGCAGGAAGGTGAAATCATCGAGTGGAAAAAACAAGAGGGAGACGTGGTTAATGAGGGAGATATCCTTCTTGAAATCATGTCAGATAAGACAAACATGGAACTTGAAGCAGAAGACTCAGGTGTTCTTTTGAAGATTACCCGTCAAGCTGGTGAAACAGTACCAGTTACTGAGGTGATTGGTTATATCGGAGCTGAAGGAGAAGTTGTGGCTGATAATGCTGCAATCGCACCAGCTGCAGAAGCTGCGCCACAAGTTGAAAAAGTTGCTGATGTGGAAACGCCTGCTGCTAAGCCTCAGCCACAGGTAGCTATTGTTCATGAAGGTGGCAAAATACGCGCGACACCTAAAGCACGTAAAGTGGCACGTGAGATGGGGATTGACATCGCTCAAGTTCTCGGAACTGGGGCAAAAGGGCGTATTCATGCAGATGATGTTGAGAACTTTAAGGGCGCTCAACCTAAGGCAACACCATTGGCTCGCAAGATTGCAGCAGACCTCGATATTGATTTAGCTACCGTATCTGGAACAGGATTTGGTGGTAAGATTACTAAGGAAGATATTCTTGCAATCAGTGCTCCAGCACAAGTTAAGGTGGCTGCAGCCGCACCTGCGGTTGAAGCTAAACCTGAAAAAGTCTTGCCAGAAGGTGTGGAAGTCATTCCGATGTCTGCTATGCGTAAGGCTATTTCTAAGGGAATGACGCACTCATACTTGACTGCACCAACATTTACTCTTAACCATGATGTGGACATGACTAACCTTATAGCTCTTCGTAAGCAAGTTCTTGATCCAATCATGAATAAGACTGGTATGAAGGTGACCTTCACTGATTTGATTGGTTTGGCAGTTGTGCGTACCCTTATGAAAGAGGAACACCGTTACCTCAATGCATCCTTGATTAATGATGCACAAAATATCGAATTACACAAATTTGTTAATCTTGGTATTGCAGTTGGTCTAGATGATGGCTTGGTTGTACCAGTCGTTCATGGTGCTGATAAGATGAGTTTGTCTGACTTTGTGGTGGCCTCTAAGGATGTCATCAAAAAAGCTCAGGCTGGTAAATTGAAGGCGGCAGAAATGTCAGGTTCTACTTTCTCTATTACTAACTTGGGAATGTTTGGAACCAAGTCATTCAATCCAATCATTAATCAACCTAACTCAGCTATCCTTGGTGTTTCAGCAACTATTCAAACACCGGTTGTTGTTGATGGTGAAGTTGTCGTGCGGCCAATCATGGGTCTTTGCTTGACTATTGACCACCGTATTGTTGATGGTATGAATGGTGCTAAATTCATGGTTGATTTAAAGCATTTGCTTGAAAATCCAATGGAATTGTTGATTTAAGAAAAATATCTAAAAACTGAAGTTTTAAATAGAAAGGAGAGAGCGAACCATAGGGTTTAACTGAACCCGAGCGGAAAGCTTGGAAAATAAACCGTCCGTCTACGCCAGCAGGCTGACGTGCCGGGCACCTAATTTTCAGTCGCTTTCTGGTCGCTCTTGGTATCTTATAAATGGCTTTTGAGATTATTATGCCTAAGCTCGGTGTTGATATGCAGGAAGGTGAAATCATTGAGTGGAAAAAACAAGAGGGAGACGTGGTTAATGAGGGAGATATCCTTCTTGAAATCATGTCAGATAAGACAAACATGGAACTTGAAGCAGAAGACTCAGGTGTTCTTTTGAAGATTACCCGTCAAGCTGGTGAAACAGTACCAGTTACTGAGGTGATTGGTTATATCGGAGCTGAAGGAGAAGTTGTGGCTGATAATTCTACAAGCGCACCAGCTGCAGAAGCAACTGCTCAATTGGAAGCGGCTGGGCTTGAAGTCCCTAAAGCTCCATCTCAACCATCTCCAGCGACAGCAGAAAAAGCAGCCCTTGCTGATAACGAATATGATATCGTTGTTGTTGGTGGTGGTCCAGCTGGTTACTATGCAGCCATCCGTGGAGCACAACTTGGCGGTAAGGTTGCCATCGTTGAAAAATCAGAATTTGGTGGAACATGTTTGAATAAGGGATGTATCCCAACTAAGACCTACCTTAAAAACGCAGAAATCCTTGATGGACTTAAAATTGCAGCAGGTCGTGGTATCAACCTAGCATCAACAAACTACACCATCGATATGGATAAGACGGTTGACTTTAAAAACTCTGTTGTTAAGACCCTTACTGGTGGTGTGCAAGGTCTTTTGAAAGCTAATAAGGTAACTATTTTCAATGGTCTTGGTCAAGTTAACCCTGATAAGACTGTCACTATTGGCTCAGAAACAATCAAGGGACGTAACATCATCCTTGCAACTGGATCAAAAGTATCACGTATTGATATCCCTGGAATCGATTCACAACTTGTGATGACATCAGATGATATTCTTGATTTGCGTGAATTGCCTAAATCACTTGCTGTTATGGGTGGTGGTGTCGTTGGTATCGAGCTTGGTCTTGTTTATGCTTCATACGGCGTTGACGTAACAGTTGTAGAGATGGCTGATCGTATCATACCTGCTATGGATAAAGAAGTGTCACTTGAGCTTCAAAAAATCCTTTCTAAGAAGGGTATGAAGATTATGACATCTGTTGGTGTTTCTGAAATTGTTGAAGGCAATAACCAATTAACACTTAAACTCAATAATGGCGAAGAGATTGTGGCTGAACGTGCCCTTCTATCAATCGGGCGTGTGCCACAATTGAACGGTCTTGAAAATCTTAACCTTGAGCTCGACCGTGGCCGTATCAAAGTAAATGAATACCAAGAAACTTCTATCCCTGGTATTTACGCCCCTGGTGATGTAAACGGAACTAAGATGCTTGCTCACGCTGCTTACCGTATGGGTGAAGTAGCAGCCGAAAATGCTATGCATGGTAATGTCCGTAAGGCACACCTTGATTATACACCAGCGGCAGTTTACACCCACCCAGAGGTAGCAATGTGTGGTCTAACTGAAGAAGATGCACGCGCTAAATATGGTGATGTTCTCATTGGTAAATCAAGCTTTGCTGGGAATGGACGTGCTATCGCCTCAAATGAAGCTCATGGCTTTGTTAAAGTCGTTGCGGATGCGAAATACCATGAAATCCTTGGAGTTCACATTATTGGTCCGGCTGCTGCTGAGTTGATTAACGAAGCAGCAACTATTATGGAAAATGAACTGACTGTAGATGAACTCTTGCAATCTATCCATGGTCACCCAACTTTCTCTGAAAATATGTATGAGGCTTTTGCTGATGTACTTGGAGAAGCTGTTCATAACCTACCAAAACGTAAATAAGATAAATTAAATTCTCGGACAGGTGTTTGAGGATTTTTTCTTTTGTCACACATTTTCATATTCAGCTAAATCTCGTAAAATTCTTTTCATTTTTAGTATTAAATACGAATAGGTAGTTAAAGGGTTTTCAAATAAGATAAATCGCAATTTTACTAGCGTTTAGAATTTTATAATGTTTCTGTCTTATTTAGAAAATTTTCAATAATGACTTTTCCATGAGAGTTTTTCTATGGTAGAATGGTTAAAGCATTATAAAAATGCAAAAGGAAAGTTAAATGCGAACGAAAGATTTTATCTACTATGATAGTGCGGCTGTTCTCTTGGCTGTCACAACACAGGTTGCTCAAGCAGACGAAGTGGCGACACAAACGCCTTCCGTTACTGAAGGAAATCATTGTCAACCTGCGGCTACAAGTAAAGTGGCAAAAGCTAGTTCTCCAGCGGTATCTACGGTCTCCTGCTTCACAGAGTTCCGAGGCTGCAACGGCATCAACTTTAGTAATATCTTCAGTTGTTAGTTCAGAAAGTGCAACAGTTTCTACAAGTGCGACAAATTCTGAAACATCAAACAGCACTGTAGCAACACCTGCTAAATTAACGAATTCTACAGATGTTCCTTCGCCAACACTTAAGGTGCAACCAAAGACTTTTATCGATGTCAGCAGCCATAATGGTGAAATCAGTGTAGATGACTATCGTGCTCTTGCACAAGGTGTGGGTGGTGTCGTTGTCAAGTTGACTGAGGACACTTGGTACAACAACCCTAAAGCACCCTCACAAGTTCGCAATGCTCAAATTGCTGGTCTTCAAGTATCAACCTATCATTTTTCTCGATACACAACTGAGGAAGAAGCACGTGCAGAAGCTCGTTTCTACATCCAAGCTGCACAAAAACTGAACCTTCCAAAGAGTACTGTTATGGTTAATGATTTCGAAGACTCTAAGATGCTTTATAATATCAACCGTAACACCCAAGCTTGGGTTAACGAAATGCGTAAGCATGGATATAACAACCTGATGTTCTAACAAGTGCCAGCTGGTTGAATGAGAACAATCTAGGCTACCGCGGCCCTGTCTCAACCTCTCAATTTGGGATTGAGAATTTCTGGGTTGCACAGTACCCATCATCAACTCTTACAGCAACAAGTGCCAAAAACATGTGCTTTAATGCCAAAACTGGTGCATGGCAGTTTTCAGCTACGGCTAATCTCTTGCCAGGTAAACATGTCTTTGACCATAGCGTGGACTATAGACTATACAGAACGGTTTCACCGCAAATGCCAGTGCTGAGGTTGATGCCACTCAAGGCAATTTGAGTGGAACCATTTCTATTGTCAATAACAATCCAACTCTTGGTAGCTTTGATGTTGTCATCTCTAATGTCAAAGCACCAAATGGCGTTGAAACAGTCTCTGTTCCAATTTGGTCAGAAATTAATGGTCAAGATGACATTATCTGGTATAAGGCAACTCGTCAAGCCGACGGTTCTTACCGAGTGACTATCAAAGCAACAGATCATAAGAATTCTCTAGGAAATTACCGTGCTGATGCCTACATCGTAGATGACTCTAATAAGCGTTTCTACATTACTGAAAAAGTGGTAGAAGTTACTCAAACTCGCCCTAGTGCAAGTCTCGTTATTGAGAATAATGCTGATTTAGGCACTTTTGACGCTGTTATCCGCAATATCGTAGCACCAAATGGGGTTATGGAAGTCTTAGTTCCTTCATGGAGTCTCGTTAATAGACAAGATGATCTCGTTTGGCATAAGGCTAGTCATCAATCTGACGGTTGCTACCGTGTTACTATTAAGACTAGCGAGCATAAGAATTCTCTAGGAAATTACCGTGCTGACGTTTACATCGTAGATAATGCCAACCAACGTCATTATGTCACTGAAACTATTGTAGATGTAAAACATAATAAACCAGTAAGTGCCATTTCAGTAGTTAATAACAATAAAGATACTGGTACTTTTGATGTCATTATCAGTGATGTCTATAGTTCTAAAGGTGTTCGTACTGTTCAAGTACCTATTTGGTCTGAAAAAGATGGCCAAGATGACATTCGTTGGTATGAAGCCACACGACAAGCTAATGGCACTTATACGGTAAATGTTCAAGCTACTAGTCATAAAAACTCAATAGGCTTGTACAATATTCATTTGTACTACATTTTAAATGATGGGTCACGAGTTGGTGTAGGAGGGACAACGACAACAGTTGAATTCCGTAATGCTAAGACAAAAACGCAAACCTATATCACTAATGTTAATTCAGAAGCAGGTAGTTTTTACAGTAGTAGTTGATCAAGCGCCACAAGGTCGTCAGATTCAGAATATCCGTGTAGCTGTATGGTCAGAAAGCAACTAAGGCAACCTTTCTTGGTACAATACAGCACCTACTGGCTCACACACTGAAATCAATGTTTCGACTGTTAATCATACGAATCTTATCGGCAGCTATACGACTCACGTTTATGTAGATACTGATCCGACAGTCTACACCAACCCTTACTTTGTCAAGGATGTGCGTTTGACTGGGGCTCAGCAGCTTAGTCCAAGCCAAATAGAACTTAGTTTCACCAACTTAGACGAGGTCTCATCTGAAGACATTCTCAAAGACCTCAAGGTTACGTATAAGGATGGTAACAGTGTGATTCTTAAACAGCTTGAGTTGGATACT
Organism: Streptococcus thermophilus; assembly: GCF_010120595.1. Lineage (NCBI taxonomy): Bacteria > Bacillati > Bacillota > Bacilli > Lactobacillales > Streptococcaceae > Streptococcus > Streptococcus thermophilus. The sequence goes on along the minus strand of NZ_CP038020.1, from coordinate 1,491,782 downwards.
AAGTTCAAAAAAGCTACATTAACTGGTGATTTTGTTGCGAAAAATCTGCCTTACAAGGTCACTTTTGGCAATGATAGTTTTAAAACATCTGATAGTTGGCGATTGAAGGTTGCCCTCTACAGTTACGATGGCGAATTGGGTGCTCGTCTAGAAGAGAATGGTACTAAGGCACATGTGACCCTTTGGTCACCAAGTGCTGATCAAGTAGATATCATTGTCTATGATAAGAATAATCAAGATAAGGTGCTTGCTGAACATACTCTAAGCAAAGGACTTCGAGGTACTTGGCAAGATGACTTGCTTGCGACTGATTTTGGTTTGGAAAACTTAACCGGTTATTTCTATCAATACCGCATCAAACGTGGTGATCAGTCTGTAATCGTTTTGGATCCGTATGCGAAGTCTTTGGCCGCTTGGAATAGTGACAATGTCAGCCAGGGACCTGAACACAAGATTGCCAAGGCTGCCTTTGTAGATCTTGCTAATTATGGACCAAAAGATCTTGACTACGCTAAGATTCCAAACTTTAAATCTCGAGAAGATGCCATCATTTATGAGGATCATGTCCGTGATTTTACCTCTGATAAGGCTATTTCAGCTGAATTGAAACACCAGTTTGGGACTTTTGCAGCCTTTGCCGGAGCGTTTGGATTATCTTAAAGACCTTGGCGTAACCCATATTCAGCTTTTGCCAGTATTAAGCTACTATTTTGTCAATGAAATGCAAAATGGGAAGCGTTTGGATGCCCATGCATCAAGTAACAGTAACTATAACTGGGGTTATGACCCACAAAACTATTTCTCTTTGACGGGTATGTATTCTGAAAAGCCAAGTGATCCAGCTAAACGTATCGAAGAATTCAAGAATTTAGTTTCTGCTATTCATGCCCACGGTATGGATGTTATCTTGGATGTAGTCTACAATCACACAGCCAAGACAGCTATTTTTGAAGACCTTGAGCCAAATTACTATCACTTTATGGATGCTGATGGCACACCACGTTCGAGTTTTGGAGGTGGTCCGTCTAGGCACGACTCACTATATGAGTCGTCGTGTCTTGGTGGATTCGATTGCTTATCTTACTAAGGAATACAAGGTTGATGGTTTCCATTTTGATATGATGGGTGACCATGATGCTGAAAGTATCGAGAAGGCTTACCTTGCTGCAAGCGCTCTAAATCCAAACCTCATTATGCTTGGTGAGGGCTGGGTGACTTATGCTGGCGATGAAAATAGTCCTGTTCAGCCTGCCGATCAGTCTTGGATGAAGAATACAGATACCGTAGCTGTATTTTCAGATGATATTCGAAATATCCTCAAATCAGGTTATCCAAATGAGGGGACACCTGCCTTCATCACAGGTGGAAAACGTGATATTAATAAGGTTTTTGACAATATCAAGGCGTAACCAACTAACTTTGAGGCTGATTCCCCAGGTGACGTTATCCAGTATATTGCTGCTCACGATAATTTGACCCTTTTTGATATCATCGCCCAATCAATCAAGAAGGATCCAAGCAAGCCTGAGAATAATGCTGTAATTCATCGTCGGTTGCGTCTAGAAAACCTCATGGTCTTGACTGCTCAAGGAACATCCTTTATTCATTCTGGTCAGGAATATGCTCGTACGAAACAGTTCCGCGATCCTGCCTATCGTTATCCGGTTTCTGAGGACAAGGTGCCGAATAAGGCTCATCTTTTAGTTGATGAAAAAGGAAATCCGTTTGATTATCCGTACTTTATCCATGATTCTTATGATTTTAGTGACGCCATTAACCATTTTGACTGTACTAAGGCGACTGATACTAAGTCATTCCCAGAAAATACGAAAACACGTGCCTTTGCCAAAGGTTTAATCGCCCTACGTAAGACTACAGATGCTTTCAACTTTAAATCAAAAGCAGATGTGGATGCACGTGTGACGCTATTGACAGTTCCAGGTACGAACAATGTCACTCAAGAAGATTTGGTATTGAGATACTAAACTGTTGCTTTCAATGGTGACCATTACCTTGTCTATGTCAATGCTGATAGCAAGTCTCGTCAGTTTGATTTGAGCAAGATTACAAATGGTCTATCCTATATAGTTTTGGCGGATGGAAATCAGGTCAATCTATCTGGAATTAGTGACTTATCAGATGTTGCAATCAACAATCACATCTTGACCTTGGATCCATTAACAGCGAAATTTATTCGTTTGACTAATGCTCAGATGCCAACTGAGGCAGTAGATCAGCCTTCAGAAAAGATCAATTCATTTGGTGGAAAAGATACTGAGGCAACTAAAACAACTGCCAAGGCTTCAGGTAAAGAGGACCTTGTTGGAGATGCTGAACTTGTTAATCGTGACAATGGTTAGGCTAAAACTGAAGCTAGTCATCAAACTGATAAGCAACTGCCATCTACTGGTGAAAAGACAAATCGTGGACTCTTTTTGGCAGGTCTTCTAAGCATTCTTAGCCTAGGCTTCCTTAGAAAACGTCGTACGAAATAATAAGTAGCAACAGGTTATTTCCTGTTGTTTTTCTTTTATTTAGAATCATTTTTATCTGCTCTTTAGAATAGTTCTTAAATAGCCTAAAACCGTTGACAGCGCTGGTTTCTGCTGTTATTTTAGATTATGTTCTCTTACATACGAGAGATCATAATTGACTTACCATCGTTCGTTCATTATTAATGATAAAACGACGATTCACATATATAACGACAAATGTCGAACACTATCTTGAAAATAGGAGACATTCATGAAAAAACTTAGCAAACTTGGTGTTATTCTTTTAGCATCAGGACTTTTATTGACGGCTTGTGCCAAATCTGGCAATTCAAGTCATTCAAGCTCAACTAGCTCAAAACTCACAGCTAGTGAGCAAAAGCTATTGAAGCAGGCCACAAGTGATTACAAAACTTTCGTGGAAGGCGAAATCGATCAGCTTTTGAAAGATACCGAAGGATTCAGTGAGACCCTCAAGTCAGGAAATCTTGAAGAAGCCAGGAAGCAATACCCATTGATCCGTATGGCTTACGAACGTTCAGAGCCAATTGCAGAAAGCTTTGGTGAGTCTGACGTGAAAATCGACTACCGTTTGGTTGATTACATGGACGAAAATAAATCAGAAGACGGCTGGTTAGGGTTCCACCGTATTGAACGCATCATGTGGCAAGACAACACGACAGAGGGTACAACTGCCTATGCCTATGCAGATCAATTGGTTAACGATATTAAAGAACTCAAGGCTAAAATCGCAACTGTTAAAGTCACTCCAGATATCATGTTGACAGGAGCAGTAGACCTTCTTAACGAAGTGGCCACTCAAAAGATTACAGGTGAAGAAGAAGTCTTCTCACACACTGACCTCTACGACTTCCGTGCCAATATTGAAGGGGCAGAAAAAATCTTTGAACTCTTCAAGCCATTGATCCAGAAGAAAGATGCTAAGCTTGTTAAGACTTTGGAAACAGAATTCAAGAATGTCAATGGTCTTTTGGACAAACACATGATTGATGAGAAAAACTATAAGTCTTATACAGATTTGAGTGAGGCAGATACTAAGGAATTGGCCGAAGCTGTAACTAAACTTGGTGAACCATTATCACAAATGGGTGTTATCCTAGATGGGAAATAAGAAAAATGACTGATAAAAAATTTTTAGACCAAAAAATGGACCGTCGTGAATTTCTTAAAAAATCAGGTATTGGAGGGGCTGGGCTTGCACTTGGTCTTTCTGGTGCATCTGCTTTTTTTGCTAATCAGGATCGTTCAAGTAAAAAAGCCCTAGATGGGGATGAAGATATTAGCTTTTTTGGTAAGCACCAGGCTGGGATTACGACTCCCATGCAGAAGGCTTGCTACTTGGTGGTGCTAGATCTTCATACAACCGATAAAAAAGAAGTCATCCAGCTTTTTAAAGACTGGACCGATTATAGTAGTAAATTGGTCGAAGGAGAGTTAGTCAAAAAAGACGGTTCTAATGCCCTCTTGCCTCCTACGGATACAGGCGAAACCGTGGGACTCAATCCCTATCGCCTTAGCCTGACTTTTGGAGTTTCGGCTGATTTTCTTAAAAAGCTTGGCCTAGAATCCAAGCGTCCTAAGCTCTTCCGTGATTTACCTCCATTTCCAAAGGAGCAGTTGCAGGACAAGTATACGGGTGGAGATATCGTCATTCAAGCCTGTGCAGATGATGAACAAGTAGCCTTCCATGCTGTCCGCAATCTGATTCGCAAAGGTCGTAATAAAATCACTATGAAGTGGAGCAAGTCAGGTTTTGCAGCTATTGGTGACCGTAAGGAAACGCCTCGCAATCTCTTTGGTTTCAAGGATGGAACTGCTAATGTAACGAAGGAAAAGGAATTCGACAAGGTTGTCTGGGCTGATAGTAAGGATTGGATGAAGGGTGGTTCTTATATGGCTCTTCGCCTGGTCCAGATGCACTTGGAAACTTGGGATCGTACCAATTTGCAGGAACAGGAAAATACCTTTGGTCGTTACAAGGAATCAGGCGCTCCTTTTGGTAAGAAAGATGAGTTTGATGAAGTAGATTTATCTAAACTTCCCGTAGATTCCCATGTGCGTTTGGCCAAAGAAGTAAATCTTCCTATCTTACGTCGTTCCTATTCCTATTCAGATGGCATTGATGAAAGAACGGGTCAGTTTGATGCAGGTTTGATATTCATTGCCTACCAGAAGGACCCAGACCGTTTTGTCAAAATACAGACCAATCTTGGAGCTGTAGACAAGATGAATGAGTATATCACCCATATCGGAAGCGGGCTCTTTGCTTGTTTTGCTGGCGTGGAGAAAGGAGGCTACCTTGGTCAAGCACTCTTTGAATAAACTCCTCGTTTTGCTTGGGCTTCTAGCTTTATTCTGGACCTATCCAGTAGCTGCTGAATCCTATAGTGATCTCTATATCAAAATCACAGATGCAACAACAGCTGTTCAAAACAAGGATCAAGCAAAAGCTAAGGAATTGGTTGCTGAGATTAAGACTGATTTCGAAACAAAGGAAAATCACGATTCCAAGGCTGGTAAAAAAGTTAGCAAGGCTCTTGATATTAATGGTGACGTGACAGAAGAGGACCTAACCTCTATCTCGTCAGCCCTCCTTAAATTTGAGAAAGAGCAAAATCCTGTTGACTTGGATGCCGAAAAGGAAAAACTTGAGACCCACTTCAATCCTTATTTCAAGAACTTACAGGATGCCATTACTGCTAAAGACTTAGCTGAGACCCGCAAAACTTACGGCGAATTGAATAATGCTTGGACGCGAAATGAAGCTGTTGTCCGTGACCATAGTACTGCCTACTACGGCAAGATTGAGACGGCTATTTCACTTTTGCGAAGCAGTATTGAGACGGAGCCTACTGATTTCACCAGCATCCAGTCGTCATATGATGATCTTAAGGGTGGGATTGATGACTTTATCAAGGGTGTTCCTCTTGATAGTACAAGCTCAAGTTTAACCCTAAAAGATGGTATTAAACTCTTGGAAAAGGCTCTAAGTCAATTCCAAGCAGGTGATGAAAAAACGGCTGCGGCATCTATGAAGAAGTTCATCACTATCTGGCCAACCATTGAAGATGACGTGAGCACGACTAACCCTAGCCTCTATGCGAGCGTGGAGAGCGAAACGCCTGTTATCATGGTAAAGGGAAAAGAAAAAGCTTATCGAGACAAAATGCAAGCCTTGATTACAGACCTATCTGCTATCGATACCAGCGCTTCTTATAATGCCTTTGATGCCATGTTGATTCTCTTGCGTGAAGGGGTTGAAGCCCTCCTCATCGTCATGGCCCTTGTGACAACTCTTAAGGCAGCTAAGATGCGTAAAGGACTCAAATGGGTTTATGGCGGAGCTATTGCTGGTGTTCTTGCCAGCGCAGTAATCGCTGTTGTCTTACAAGTTGTCTTTCCAGCTGTGACCTCAGGGGCTAACCGTGAAATTATTGAAGGTGGCGTTGGTATCTTTGCAGTTGCGATGATGATTCTTATCGGTATCTGGCTCCACAGCAAGTCTTCAGTCAAACAGTGGAATGACTTTATGGACCATCAGATGAAAACAGTGACAGCCACTGGAAGTTTTGTATCCATGTTTGCCCTCAGTTTCTTGGCTGTCTTCCGTGAAGGTGCCGAGACTATTCTTTTCTATGTTGGTATTATCCCACGTATCACGACAGCTAATTTTTTGATTGGTATTGGTTCAGCCATTGCAGTTCTTGTTATCATTGCTGTAGCTATGACTAAAGCTAGTCACTATATTAAACCGCACCGCATCTTCTTTATTTTGACTTGGTTGATTTATGCTCTAGCCTTCAAGATGCTCGGTGTCAGTATTCATGCCCTTCAGTTGACTAATATGATGTCTAATCATTTGATTAGTGGTTTCCCAACCATTGATTGTGCTGGTATCTATCCAAGCTGGGAAGTCTTGATACCACAACTTATCTTTATTGTTATAATTGCCTTTGTGACGGTGAAGCAGCATGGCAAGAAGTAGAGATGAGATGACCATTGTTGAACATCTAGTGGAGTTTCGGAGACGATTCATTGCAGTAGTGTTATGCTTTTTCCTAGTTTTTTGTATTACCTTGTTGTTTGCTGGGGAGATCTATGCTTATCTGACCAGAGGATTTGAAAAGTCCTTATTGGTTCTAGGACCTAACGATGTTCTCTGGATTTATATTAACTTAGCCAGTCTCATGGCTTTTACGGTCACCTTGCCTTTTACCACCTACCAGATTTGGCAGTTTGTGAAACCAGGTTTGAGGGACAATGAAGCGCGTGCTATCTTTGCCTATATTCCAGCAACTTTTGTCTGTTTTGTTTTGGGTTTGGCCTTTGGCTATTATTTTGTGAGTCCAGCTATCTTGGAAGTGCTTTTGAAACTAGGTGAAGGACTCTTTAATACACAAATTACAGCACAAAACTACCTTACTTTCTTACTGCATACGACAGTGCCTTTGGCTGTTCTCTTTGAATTTCCTGTAGTTGTTAGTTTCCTAACCTCTATTGGTATATTGACACCAGTATTTTTGACACGCTATAGACGCTATGCTTACTTTGTTCTCTTGGTTTTGGCGGTGATTCTGACACCAGCTGACTTTATTAGCGACTTGGCCATGACTGCTCCTTTAATCTTGCTTTATGAAGTTAGCTTAACTCTTAGTAAGCTTATTTATAAACGTAAACAAAGAAAATATAAAGATAAATAGAAAGGAAATCTCATGGGAATTCTACGTGATATCGGAGCTCCAGGACTTATCATCATTGTCCTAGGAGCCCTCCTCATCTTTGGTCCTAAACGCTTGCCAGAACTCGGTCAATCTATCGGTAAAATGCTAGCCGAGTTTAAAGCAGCCGTAAATAAGACTGATCATGATAAAAAAGACGAAGAAGACAAAACTAAAGACTAGGGTCTCTACTTAGTGAACATCTTCAAGTTTCTTGACAATTCTAATCTTTTATGACATAATACACTTGTATTGAATAGTAAGTCTACATTATAGGCAAGAAAAGACCTCGGGCTAACTTCCAGATAAGCTCGGGTTTTTTTAGCAGTATCTATCCCTGTTTAGCCATTTGTCTACCAGACGAAGGATAATACTGACCACAATGGGGCCTATGATAGTTTTGAATAGTAAATCCATCATAGGCAATCTCACCTCCCTTCGTAGGCGGTTCCGAGGTGCCAAGGGATATTATATCCTAGTTTGATAGAGATATCTTTAATAACTGTAAGGAGGTAAACGTTAGAATGTATTGCGATCATAACAAAAAATCAGGGCTCTTTGTCAACTGTAGTGGGTGACGAAAAGCTAACATCTAGAGAGGACCGGATAGGTCCTTTTTTTATGTATGTTCAGTGTGATGAAGACACGCTTCTTAAAGTTGATAAAGTTTCTAAAACCGAAGCCCAAGCGTTTGATGTCTTTGATCAACTTATTAGTAGCTTCCAGTTTTGCGTTTAAATAGTCTGTTTCTAGTGCATTTTGGATGTATTGCTTGTGTCTAAGAAAAGTCCTAAAGACCGTTTGAAAATAGTGATTGACCTTGCTTCTATTTTCCTCTATCAGGTCAAAGAACTCATCTACTCTCTTCTCCTGAAAGTGAAAAAGCAAAAGCTGATAAAGTGTATAGTAGTCAGTAAGCTCTTTTGAAAAGACTAGTGTCTTCGCAACGACTTCATGTGGTGCTAAAGTTTGACGGAAAGTCTTTGAATAAAAAGAGTTGAGAGATAGTTTACGGCTGTCCTTTTGGAAGAGTCGCCAGTGATTTTTCAAGGCTCGATAGGGTAGTGACTTTTTATCGAACTGGTTCATAATTGCAATTCTTGTCTTTAAAAAGGCACGTCCAAGGTGCTGGATGATGTGGAAACGATCAAGAACGATTTTTGCGTTTGGAAAGAGCTTGCGATCCAGTGGAATATAAGCTCCAGACATATCCATCGTGATAAACTGTACCTGTTGTCGGACTTTCAATGGATATTTCAAAAAGTAGTTTCGTATAGTAGTTTGGTGGCGATTATCAAGGATGGTTATGGGTTCGTTTATCTCATAATTCTGCGCCACAAAAGCCAATTCCCCTTTCTTGAACCCAAACTCATCCCAGGACATAACAGCAGGGAGTTTGTCATAATGTTCCTTGAAAGTAAACTGATCAAGCTTACGATAGACAGTGGACGTCGACACGCGAAGTCTTCTTGCAATATCAGTTAGTGACACCTTCTCAGTTAGGAGTTGTGTAACTTTTTGTCGGACTAGATTGGAGATTTAGCAGTTTTTCTCAACGATAGATGTCTCAGCTACCGTGACTCTCCTACAATTTTTACACTGGAAATGACGTTTTTTCAGACGTAGTAGAGTTGGCGTTCCCGCTTGCTCGAGAAGAGGGATTTTAGAGTTTTTTTGAAAGTCATATTTGATCATCTTTCCTTGGCAGTGAGGACATGATGGTGCAGGGTAATCAAGTTTTGCTTGAATCTCGATATGAGTGTCAGTTTCAAAAACAAGTGAAATCTTGATATTTTGGTCTTTGATTCCGATTAATTCTGTGTTATTCTTAATAAGTCTCATAAGTTCTTCCTAATGATGGTTTGGTTGCTTTTCATTATAGTTCTTATGGGACTTTTTGTGTACACTCAAAAAGCTCTATAATCCCTACAGTAGTTTTACCCACTACAGAAATTATAGAGCCATAGTAATCAGAGTTAGTAGGTCCACCACCAGTAAGGAAGTAGATTACGTTGAAGTTATTGATATTACCGATGAATTGTTGAATCAAAGAAGGAGTCATAATCAAGAGAATTTGTGGGAAAGTGATATTCTTGAAAATTTGGAATTTACTTGCTCCATCAATTTCAGCTGCTTCAATTTGCTCAGTTGGAAAGTTCATGATGATACCAGTTGCGACCAACATTGTAAATGGAATACCAATCCACATATTAACAAAGATAATAGAGAACTTAGCCCACAATGGGTCAGTCAAGAATGGAAGAGGTCCATTAGTGATATGAAAGGTTTGAAGTACACCATTCAAAGGGCCATCGTCGTTAAGGAAGTTACGCATCAAAAGTAGTGATACAAATTGAGGAACGGCGATAGTAATAACGAATAGAGTAAGCCATACTTTCTTGAATTTAAGCCCCTTAGTATTAATCAAGAGGGCAAGGACAATACCAAAGAAGAAAGTAGTTGCTGTTGCGGCAACTGCCCAAATCAAGGTCCAAGTCAAAAGTAGGAAGAAAGTACCAGCCATACGACCTTCTAAAACTTGACCAAAAGTTGCGAAGCCAACCCAGTCGAAGAGTGATTTAGGGGCTGGGTGATTGTGGTCAAAGTTAGTAAAGGCCAAACAGACCATATAGATCAAAGGCAAGATTGTGAAGAACAAAACCAGATGTAACGCCATTGAGAACACCTTTAGCATATAGATCAAAGGCAAGATTGTGAAGAACAAAACCCCAATCAAAGGGACAGTCATAAGCCCCATGTGAAAACGACCGTCAGCCAAGGTCTTGAAGTCCTCGATAAAGTTCGGCACCTTGCGACCCGATTGTTTAAGAGCCATGAGATGTCGAGCACTCTTAAGGTTACACCAGTAAATATAAACGAAGACAGCACAGAAGATTAATGACGCAAGTCCAAAAATCAACAAGAACATAGAGTTGTCTCCAGCAACCTGAACAGTAAGTTTAACACCATTAACTTCCTTAACAGCCTCACCCTGTTCTTTAGTTCCTAAGCTAATCATCCCTTGAAGTGCAGGAATAATTTGGATAACAAATGCCGCTAAAAAGGCAATCTCAGAAAGGAGGAAGAGCAATCCCTTGGTAAACTGTTTGTTGACCAAGTTTGCCATTCCCATTACCAGAAAGGATAATTTAACATCCCATGTACCTTCTTTGAAGACCTGACGCATAGGAGTTGTGTCGTAGATTGTTTGTGATATAGATATCTCCTCAGATAAATGTGTGATTAGTGATGGTTTCTATTTTGTCTACAAATAAAATAGAAAGAGGTTAGAAACTTTAACTGCCTCTTTACCTTTTAATGTTAGGATTCTTATTTAGCTGCTGCCAAAGCTTTATCAAATTGTTGTAATCTAGTAAGGAATTGGTTTTCCTTGATTTTACCGTTATAAGCGTCACTCATAAGAGGAGCACTTTCAGTCCAGAAGACTGACATTTGACGAAGTTTAGGCATAACAGTTGTGTATTTCTCAGATGAACCCATAGTAATTACAGCTTGTGCAAGTGCATCATTTTGAACTGCTTCAGAAGCTTGAACTTCTTTATTAGCAGGGATGATGTGACGGTCATGATTAGTGAATTGGTTAGATTGACTGTCTTTGCTTGTCAAAGCTTGTGCCAATTGGTAAGAAGCAACGATACGTTCAACGTTACCATTAGATGGTGTTTGGTTTACTGCGTAAAGTTTTACACCCAAGAAGGCTTTTTGTTGAACATCTTGGCTACCGATGTTAACTGTTGGATACACAGCGATACCAAGATTGTCTTTACCAACAACTTTAGCAGCAGCTGCGTAGTCCCATGGTCCTGATTGGAATGCATCAACTGAACCATCTCCGAATTTAGCCATCATGTTAGATGAATCGACATTTACGAATCCTTTGCTGTCTTTTTGAGCTGCGATGAATTTAAGAACGTTGACACCAGCCTCGTTACCCCAGTTAGTCTCTTTTGGATCTTCACCCTTTGGACCAAAGAGTGTGTTGCCAACTGAAAGGAAGAGAGGAGCAGTTACATAAGGATCAACTTCTTTAGTGATTGTTTCATATGATTTAACATCTTCTTCATTAAGCTTAGACTTGTTGTAGTAAGTAACTTGTGTTTCGATACCATATGGGAAGGCGTAAGTTTTACCTTTGTATTGAGCACCTAAAGCAGCTTGCTCAGTATCTTGCTCAGCAATTTCTTTTGAGTATTTCTCTGAAATTTCTTGGATAGCTCCAGCATCTACCAACTTACCGAGTTGGTCATGTGGAAGTGAGAAGACATCTGCAGCAGTAGAAGCATCTTTAGTCAGGTTTTCTTGAGCGTTTGAATCTGCCATTTCAACCATGTCAACTTTGTAGCCAGATTTCTTTTCAAATTATGCTACTGTATCTGAATAAGATTTCTTGGCACCAGTTGGAATCCAAAGTTTCAAAGTCTTACTATTCGAACTTGAGTTCTTGCTTGAGCTTGAGCCACACGCTACTAAAAGCGAACCAGCCACAAGAAGTCCAGCACTACCAAGTAATACCTTTTGCCATTTTTTCATCTCTATTCCCTCCAGAAATTTATTTTATGGCATACATTATGAAACCGTTATCATAATATATCAAGTATTTTGTTTATAATTATTTTTTTATAATTATTCTTGTATTTTACGACTATAAAGAAATATTTATGAGAATGAGAGGGAAATGATGGCTACAATTAAAGATGTTGCCAGGAGGGCTGGTGTCAGCCCATCAACAGTAAGCAGGACCTTAAAGGATAATCCGTCTATATCAAAAGAAACTAAAGCTAAAGTAAGAGCGGCTATGGATGAATTAGGTTATGTACCAAACTCAGCAGCACAAATATTGGCAACAGGCTTAACACATAGTTTAGGTGTTGTTCTTCCTCCTTTAACAGACCGTGAAAATATTAGCCAACCCTTCTATATGGAGATTATAACAGCCATTAATGAAGAAGCTAGTTCTAACTCTCAAGTTGTTAGTATTGCTACGGGTCCACACTTGAAGAATTAGTTAAACAGGTCGAGCTCATGTATCGTCAAAAACGAGCTGATGGCTTTATTATTCTCTATTCAGAAACAAACGATCCGGTTAAAGACTACCTATTGAAAGAAAAAGTTCCTTCTGTAGTTGTTGGAGCAGTAGTTGATAACAATGATAAAGTAACCTATATCGATAATGATAATAAAGAACTTGGACAAGAAGCTGTTAATTTTTTAAGGGCTAAAGGTCACCAAAAAATTAGTTTTGTAACAGATGATCTTTTTGGTCAAGTAGGTCAAGAACATTATCAAGGATATATTGAAGCGACTAACGAATTTAATTTAGAAACTTATCCAGAACTTGTTTTTTCATCTAGAGTCATTGATTCATTGAAAGAGAGCTTGCAATCTTATCAACTGACTGCTGACTGCCTTAATAGTTAAAGATAACTTGATTGCCCTACGGTTCATACACTGGTTAAATAATCAGGGAATCAGAATTCCAGAAGATTACGCCATTATCTCTTTCAATAATTCAATTTTTGCTGAAATCATGCACCCTTTCCTAACTACCTATGACATTAATATTAAAGAATTGGGTAAGGAAAGCGTCCAAAGGCTATTGGATCTTCTTAAAAATCCTCAAACTAAGGCACAGAAAATAACAGTTCCATTTAGACTCATTGAAAGAGAAAGTGTCTCAATGGGATAAAAAAGGTTTAAATATTTACTTTTGGTTGGTAACTTTGGTTGGTAACTTAAGTTACCAACCATTTTTTATTACCTAGACAATCGTTTTTCAGAAAATCGACAATCGTTTTTCAGAAAATCCAGAGCACTAAATTCTTGACACGTGCAACCGTTTGCATTATAATCGCTAGTATAAAAAATAATTTGAGGTAAACTTTATGAACATACGAGCAAGCGGTGTTTTAATGCACATCACATCACTTCCAGGTGACTACGGAATCGGATCTTTCGGTCAAGCAGCCTACGACTTTGTTGATTTCTTGAAAGAAACAAAGCAAACATACTGGCAAATTTTGCCATTGACTACTACAAGTTATGGAGATTCACCTTACCAATCATTCTCAGCAATAGCGGGAAATACTCACTTTATCGATTTGGATTTCCTTATTCGTGACGGATTCCTGACTGAAGCAGATGTTGAAGGTTCTGATTTTGGTTCAGATCCAGAGTTTATCGACTACGCTAAAGTTTACGAAGCACGACGCCCACTTCTTGAAAAAGCAGTCAAAGCAATCTTGGCAGATGAAAACGAAGCTAAGAAGTTTGAAACTTTCAAAGCTGAAAATGCTAACTGGTTGGCAGATTATGCTGACTTCATGGCTATCAAAGAATACTTTGGTAACAAAGCCCTTCAAGATTGGGATGATAAAAAAGCGATTAAACGTGATGAAGCAACTCTTGAAAAGCTTCGCAAAGAACTTACTGGTGTTATCACATACCATCAAGTTGTGCAATACCTCTTCTTTAGCCAATGGGCAGAGTTGAAAGCCTATGCTAATAAGAACGGTATTCAAATTATTGGTGATATGCCAATCTACGTTTCAGCTGATAGTGTGGAAGTCTGGACTCAACCACACCTCTTCAAATTAGATGCTGAATGTAAGCCACGTTACATTGCCGGAGTTCCACCAGATAACTTCTCACCAACAGGACAACTTTGGGGGAATCCAATTTATGATTGGAATAAACACAAAGCAGAAAACTATGCTTGGTGGGTCTTCCGTATTCAAAAATCATTCAAACTTTTTGATTGCTTGCGTATCGACCACTTCAAAGGTTTCTCTGATTTCTGGGAAATTCCTGCTGGAGATGAAACTGCTGAAAATGGTAAATGGGTTCCAGGACCTGGTTATGACCTCTTCAAAGTGGTTAAAGAAGAGTTGGGTGATCTTAAGATTATTGCCGAAGACCTTGGTAATATTGATGATAAGACACGTAAACTTCTTGCAGACTGTGGTTACCCAGGAATGAAGATTCTTCACTTTGGTTTCTATGATACCACTGGTAACAGCATTTATGTTCCACACGCATACACACAACACTCAGTGGCTTACACTGGTACACATGATAATGAAGTTACTAATGGTTGGTATAATAACTTGACACAAGAGCAACGTGATTACACTGATGCTTATATCAACCGTCGTCAAGGTGAACCAATCACACGTGCCCTTCTTCGCACACTCTTCGCAACAGTAAGTAACACAGCTATTGTGACTATGCAAGATATTCTTGATAAAAATGAAAATAGCCGTAAAAACATCCCTAACACAGTTGGAGGAAACTGGAGATGGCGTATGCTTCCAGGTGAAATCACCGTTGATAAAAAAGAATTTTTGACTGATATTACAGAAAGATATAATCGAGGAAATCGAGGAAATAAATAAAATGTCTACATTTACAAATTACGTTGAAGCGAAAAATAAAAACCTTAAAGAACTTTCAAACGAAGAAATCTACTACCTTTTGTTAGAATTTGTAAAAGAAGCAGCTGCTTCAAAACCTAAAAATGATAGTAAACGTAAAGTTTACTACATCTCAGCTGAGTTCTTGATTGGTAAACTTTTGTCTAATAACTTGATTAACTTGGGTATCTATAAAGATGTGAAAGCTGAATTAGCTGCTGCCGGAAAATCAATCAGTGAAATCGAAGATATTGAACCAGAACCATCTCTTGGTAACGGTGGTTTGGGACGCTTGGCTGCATGTTTCATAGATTCTATGTCAACACTTGGCATTAACGGTGAAGGTGTCGGTCTTAAATACCACTGTGGTCTTTTCAAACAAGTCTTCAAAGATAACAAACAATATGCTGAACCAGATTACTGGATTGAAGATCAATCATGGTTGGTTCCAACTGACATCTCTTACGATGTCCCATTCAAAAACTTCACTTTGAAATCTCGTTTGGACCGTTTGGATGTCTTGGGTTACAAGAAAGAAACTAAGAACTACCTTAACCTCTTCGATATCAATGGTTTGGACTATGGTTTAATTGAAAAAGGAATCACTTTTGATCAAGATGAAATTCAAAAGAACTTGACACTCTTCCTTTACCCAGATGATTCAACTCGTAAAGGTGAGCTCTTGCGTATCTACCAACAATACTTCATGGTGTCAAACGCTGCTCAACTTTTGATTGACGAAGCTATCGAACGTGGTTCTAACCTTCACGATCTTCCAGATTACGCTTTCGTACAAATCAACGATACTCACCCATCAATGGTTATCCCTGAATTGATTCGTCTTTTGACAGAAAAACATGGATTTGAATTTGATGAAGCAGTAGCAATCGTGAGCAAAATGGTAGGTTACACAAACCACACTATCTTGGCTGAAGCTCTTGAAAAATGGCCTCTTGACTATCTTGAAGAAGTTGTTCCACACCTTGTTGTTATCATCAAGAAATTGGATGCCATCGTTCGTGGCAAATTCGATGATCCACGTGTTCAAATTATTGACGAACACAACCGTGTTCACATGGCCCGCATGGATATCCACTTCTCTACAAGCGTAAACGGTGTTGCAAAGCTTCACACAGAAATCCTTAAGACATCAGAGTTGAAACCTTTCTACGACCTTTACCCAGAACGTTTCAACAACAAAACAAACGGTATTTCATTCCGTCGTTGGTTGGAATTCGCTAACCAAGAACTTGCTGATTACATAAAAGAGTTAATTGGTGATGATTACCTTACTGATGCCACTCAATTGGAGAAATTAGCTGCCTTTGCAGATGATCCTGCAGTACACAAACGTTTGTCTCAAATCAAATATGATAACAAATTAGCTCTTAAACGTTATCTTAAATCCAATAAAGGTATTGATCTTGACGAAAATTCAATCATCGATACACAAATCAAACGTTTCCACGAATACAAACGTCAACAAATGAACGCTTTGTATGTCATCCACAAATACTTGGAAATCAAAAAAGGAAACCTTCCAAAACGTAAAATCACAATCATCTTTGGTGGTAAAGCAGCTCCTGCCTATGTTATTGCTCAAGACATCATTCACTTGATCTTATCACTTTCTGAACTCATTAATAATGATCCAAAAGTAAGCAAATACCTCAACGTCCACTTGGTTGAGAACTACAACGTAACAGTTGCTGAACACCTTATCCCAGCGACAGATATTTCAGAACAAATCTCATTGGCTTCTAAAGAAGCTTCAGGTACAGGTAACATGAAATTAATGCTTAATGGTGCCCTTACACTTGGTACAATGGATGGTGCCAACGTTGAGATTGCTAAATTGGTAGGACCAGAAAACATCTTCATATTCGGTAAAGACTCTGATACAATCATTGACCTTTATAAAAAAGAAGGTTACGTATCACGTGATTACTACGAAAATGATGCTAACATCAAAGCAGCTGTTGATTTTATCGTAAGCGAGGACCTTGTAAAAGTTGGGGATAAAGAACGTTTGGAACGTCTTTACAAAGAACTTATCTCTAAAGACTGGTTCATGACATTGATTGACTTGGCCGAATACATCGAGAAGAAAGAAGAAGTATACGCAGCTTACGAAGATCAAGATGCATGGAACAAGAAAGTTGTTTACAACATTGCTAAAGCAGGATTCTTCTCATCTGACCGTACAATCGAACAATATGACAAAGATATCTGGCACACAAAATATTAGCCTAGTTGCATAGAAGGAAAACAAGATCAGAAATGGTCTTGTTTTTTTGCATGAAAAAACACAGCCAATAGGATAATTAACCGTGTTTACATAAATAAGATTATGTTATTTCGCATGATAATTTAGTATATCATTAATATATGCTTCTTTATTTGATGAATCGTAAGTATTAGACTTAGAGTATTTTAGATAATGGATTTCGTCTTTTGTTGTTCTAGATTCTTCTTCTAGGTAAGAATCCGTAATAGTAATCTTAAAATTCTCGCTCTTACCTGTTAAATCAAGACTAAGTGGAAAATATGTAAATTCATCTGAGTAAAAGACCATCTTATAAAAATTATAGCCATCTCCTCTAAAATCATTTAAGCGAGGAAATGTTGTTATATTGTATCTTTCATCCCAAAGATTACCATATTCTCTAATATCGTAGTCATCGAAGAAGTCCTGAATTCTTTCTTTAGTTCTTTCTTTACTAGCATCATCCTTATCAAAGGTAACAAAGGGAAGCCTCCCAATCCCATATTGAAATGTCTCCTTCATTTCCATAGATAATATAACTTTTCATTTTTTCTGACTTAGGATTTTTCAACTGAAAGTTGTATTCACTTACACCATCTTTTACAGCTCCAGTTTGATATAGGGTATCGCCAGGGACTATCAAAAAGAGAAAATCTCTCCAGGGACTATCAAAAAGAGAAAATCTCTTAGGTACAATTCGAAGTCGGTATCTATTGTTTTATCATGTAATCCAGGGAAACGCTGAATCATTTGTTTGTAATTCTCTGCATTAGAAAACCATTCTTTATCAAAGCCTAGACCGACTTCAAAAACTTTATAATCGAAATTGTTTTCATAACGTTCAGAATAGTTTTCAGTGGAAGTCACCTGTCCAAATGGTAAAGTCATATTGGTATTATCTGTAAAAGTGATATGCAAAAAAAAGCCTTCTCGGATCAATTCCTTTGTCAGTATAATGGCTGTCCTTATATGTAGAGAGATTATCAGGGAAATCGTCTTTTCCAAAGTGTAGAACTTCAATCTCTATATCTTTGACAATTTTCTTTTGAGGTTTTATCTTCTTGACCTTGTAATGATAAGCCTTGTAATAGTAATTGCTCTTATCATAGAGATAAGGTCTAAAAGCTCTATTGTAACCGTTAAAAAGAAGAAGACCTATACAAGCCATAAGAAGAAGCGCTAGTATGATTTTCAGTCTTTTACAATACCTACAAAACCTACAAAATTACTTTATCATCCCTAACTCCCATGTTTTTACTATTATATCATGAAAATAATTGCTCTCAAGCCATCTTCGTGTACTTTGTCACCGTTTTCCATTATAATATAGGTACCACATTACAAGAGGAGACATCATGAAATATATCGTAAACACATCAAATGATCCTGCCTATAATATTGCTTTGGAAGCCTATGCCTTTCGTGAATTGGTAGATGAAGATGAATTGTTCATTCTCTGGATTAACCGTCCAGCTATCATTGTTGGTAAACACCAAAATACCATTCAAGAGATTAACAAAGAATATACTGATGCTCATGATATTAAGGTCGTTCGTCGTTTATCTGGTGGTGGTGCTGTTTATCACGATTTGAACAACCTCAACTATACTATCATCTCAAATAAGGCAGATGAAGGCGCATTTGACTTTAAGACATTCTCTCAACCGGTAATCGCAACACTTGCTGATTTGGGCGTTAAGGCTGAATTTACTGGCCGTAACGATCTTGAGATCGATGGTAAAAAATTTTGCGGAAATGCCCAAGCCTACTATAAAGGTCGTATGATGCACCATGGTTGCTTACTCTTTGACGTTGATATGTCCGTTCTTGGTCAAGCCCTTAAAGTCAGCAAAGACAAAGTTGAATCTAAAGGCGTTAAGTCTGTACGTGCTCGTGTGACTAACATTGTAGACGAATTGCCAGAAAAATGCACTGTAAATGAATTCTCAGATAAGATCTTGGAAAAAATGAAAGAATTCTACCCAGAAATGACCGAATATGTCCTTTCTGAAGACGATTTGGCTAAGATTCAAGAGTCTTATGAGAAACAATTCAATACATGGGACTGGACATATGGCCAATCTCCAGAATACACGGTAGAACGTGATGTCCGTTACCCAGCTGGTAAGATTTCTACCTATGCAAATGTTGAAAATTCAATTATTAAATCTGTTAAGATTTACGGAGATTTCTTTGGTATTGGCGATGTATCTGATATTGAAGAACTTTTGGTCGGTGTACCTTACGAGTACGAATATGTCCTGGCAAAACTCAAAACCATTGACACAACGCTTTATTTCTCACGCATGACAACTGAGGAGGTTGCAAAAGCTATCGTAGCTTAATCATTGTTTAAAACAATCTGGTAAACTCCAGGTTGTTTTTGTATGCGTAAATTATTGTAGTTGATTAGTAAGTTTTTAATAGCATAGGGCAGCAAACCTAAAAAGCCCATAAGAGAAGAACACCTCGTAACATCTTTCTGAAAAACTGTAATTTTCTTGAAAGAAATATAAGGGTGTGATATACTTCTATTAAGTAATTTAAGTAATTATGGAGAATAAGATTAATGAAACGTGAACTCTTACTAGAAAAAATTGAAGAATACAAATCTCTTATGCCTTGGTTTGTTTTGGAGTATTATCAATCTAAACTAGCGGTACCGTATTCTTTCACGACCTTATATGAATATCTCAAGGAATATAAACGCTTTTTTAACTGGTTAATTGACTCAGGTATTTCAGATACTGATGATATTGCCTCAATTCATATCAAAACCTTGGAGAATCTAACTAAAAAAGATATGGAATCGTTTGTCCTCTATCTACGTGAACGTCCATCTTTAAATACCTATTCAAAGAAACAGGGTGTCTCTCAAACAACTATTAATCGTACGCTTTCAGCTCTATCTAGTCTCTATAAGTATTTAACTGAGGAGGTCGAGGGACCTGATGGTGAACCATATTTCTATCGTAACGTCATGAAAAAAATTTCGACTAAGAAAAAGAAAGAGACCTTGGCTGCACGTGCTGAGAATATCAAACAAAAACTTTTTCTAGGCGATGAAACCATGAAGTTCCTTGATTATGTAGAAAATGAATACGAAGTCAAGCTCTCAAATCGTGCGAAATCTTCGTTTTATAAGAATAAAGAGCGAGATTTAGCCATCATTGCCCTGCTGCTGTCTTCAGGCGTTCGACTCTCTGAGGCTGTAAATCTGGACCTTAAAGATATCAATTTAAAAATGATGGTTATTGACGTTACTCGAAAAGGTGGTCAACGGGACTCAGTTAATGTGGCGAGTTTTGCAAGACCCTATCTTGAAAACTATCTTAGCATACGTAATAAACGCTATAAGGCTGAAAAGCAAGATGTTGCTCTATTTTTAACAGAATATCGAGGCGTTCCCAACCGTATTGATGCTTCAAGTATCGAAAAAATGGTTGCTAAGTATTCTCAGGATTTCAAGATTCGTGTCACTCCCCACAAACTACGTCATACTTTGGCAACACGTCTTTATGATGCTACTAAGTCTCAAGTTTTAGTTAGTCATCAACTTGGTCATGCTTCCACTCAGGTCACTGATCTTTACACCCATATTGTAAATGATGAGCAAAAAAATGCTCTAGATAATTTATAATTAACCAATCAAAACCATTCCGATTTAGGTTGATTATTTTTATTATACATAAATTTAATTATGTGATGATAATTTTATTTACGATTGTTAGCAGAACTAAAATTATGTAAATAAAAACAAACTCTCCTTCATGGAAAGCTTGTTTTTATATTAATAATCTTTAAGAGCTGATTCAACCGCAGCTTTTTCTTTTTCAATTAAGTCTACGCGTGCAGCAATTGTTTTAATTCCCATCAAAATATTACGTTCCAAAGCTTTGTCACTTGTTTGTGGCTCGAAAAATGCAATATATTGGTCAAGACGTTCTTGATTTTTAAAGATTCCTGCTGGGATATTAACAAAACTATCAAAGCTCATATCGCCACCAAGAGCTGCTTTAATCCATTCCCAGTTTTCTTTAGCCCAGTCCCAAACGGTCTCTTGAGCAAAAGATTTGCTGAGGAAGTTCATATACCAGAGATACAAATCTTGCGGTTTAACAACGTTTTTATCTTTTAGCTGACCTAGTACGTAGTCAAGACCTTCTTGATTTTTAAGATATGAAAGTGCTTGGGTCAATTGACGACGGAAGTTACTGTCGTTTGTTGCCACGTATGCATTAATATACTCTTCAACAAGAGAAAGACTGTTTTCTTGTTTCATTTGGTTGATGAGGACAAGGCCACGGATACTTGCTGGAATGCTTTCTATGTTTTCTTTATGGGCTTGGAAAACATTTGCGGCTGCAAGAACTGTTGGTTGATAGTCTGCTTCAATCAAGTAGCTAAGAGCTGTTTGACGGACCATTTCATCTTCATCAGACTCCCCTTCTTTGGCATCGAAACCAAGGCGTTCAAAGTCATTTTGGAATTGACGACGTACCAAGGCTTTATAATGCACTTCGGCTTCTGTATCTTCATCGATAAAGCGTTTCAAACCAGCAAGGATTTGAGATTTAGCTTGAGAAATCAAGAAGCTTTCTTCTTTTTCGACAAGATCAAGAAGACCAACTAGGCTTGCATACGAGATACGTCCACTTTCCGCTAGAAGACGACGTTCTTGTAAGATTTGAAGTTTACTTACAGTATCAAGGTTTGCAAAATCTTCTAAGATATTGTCCAAGAGTTGTCCTTGATAGTCTGTGATGTAATGTGCTGTATTAGCTGTATTAAGACGGAGAACTCCATTATTTTCAGTAGCAAGCTGGCTATAATTTGGAATCTCAATACGCTCTTCTGAAAGTGTATCTGGAAGCCCATTCCAGTTTGTATTCAATGGAATCTCCCAAAGGCGCCCTTTGTCTTCATGTTCACCAATGAAGAATTGTTTTTGACTAAGGATAAGCGTATCATCAACAACTTCTGCACTAACCACTGGGTATCCTGGTTGCTCTAACCATGTGTCCATGAAGCTAGAGACATCCTTACCTGATGCATCTGAAAGAGCATTCCAAAGGTCACGTCCAACAGTATTGTTATATTGGTGTTTTTCAAAGTAAGCTTTAAGCCCTTTGGCAAAGGATTCATCACCTAACCAACGGCGGAGCATATGCATAAGACGGCTACCCTTGGCATAAACAATAGCACTATCAAAGAGGGTGTTAATCTCGTCTGGATGATTGACTTCCATGTGGACAGACTGTACGCCGTCTGTTGCGTCACGTTGAAGAGCATTAGGTACACCAGTTGTTTGGAAATCTTCAAAGATGTTCCAGCTTGGTTCAATAGCATTCACTGAAACATACTCCATCATGTTGGCGAAACTTTCGTTAAGCCATAAATCATCCCACCATTTCATGGTAACAAGGTTACCGAACCATTGGTGAGCTAATTCGTGAGCAACAACAAGGGCAACTTGTTGACGGCTTGCAGCTGAGCTATTTTCATCTACAAGGAGGTAAACTTCACGATAGGTAACAAGACCCCAGTTTTCCATGGCACCCGCTGAAAAGTCAGGAAGAGCAAGGTGGTATGATAATGGAATAGGATACTTGACTTGGAAGTAGTCTTCATAGAATTCGATGACACGAACGGCAATATCAAGAGCGAAGTCGACGCTATTTTCTGCTTGTGCAACTGTAGCGAAGACACCAACTTCAGTGCCATTTTTTGTTTTAGCTGTTTTACCATGAAGAGCACCGAAACCAAAGGCGAGAAGGTATGTAGACATGCGAGGTGTTGTCTCGAATGTCCAAACTCCAGTTTCTTCACGCAAATGGCTATTGATTTCTGGCATGTTTGACAAGGCAGTATCGCCCTCTTCAGCGTCAAATTTCAATGAAAGATCAAAAGTTGCTTTTGCTTCTGGTTCATCAACAGAAGGAAAAGCTTCACGGGCGAAATGAGATTCAAACTGTGTTGAAATAATTTCCTTCTTTTCACCATTGTAAGTGTAATATGATGGATAAATACCAGTCATATTATCTGTGATGCGGCCAGAAAATTCTATGAAAATTGTTAGAACCCCAGTTTCTGGAAGTTCAATATGAAAAGCCTCATTGGCATCATCCATTTGGAAGTTCAAGGATTCATTATCCAAGAGAACTGAATTAATGGTAAGGTCTTTTTGGTGAAGAGAGATGTGATTATCAATGGCTTCACCTGTAATGGCAACATTCCCTGTAAAGGTCTTTTCAGAACGATTAATGTCCAAGAAAAGATTGTAATTTTCAGGGATGAAACTTTCGATAAAACGAGCAACAGATGCTGTCATATATAAATACTCCTAATCTAACTTTTCGTATCGAAACAGACCGATATTTGTTTCGATATCAGGTACTTTAACAAAAGAAATGAGCCTGAATTATTCAATACAGGCTCATTATAACATAGATTTTAATCTTTGCCTATAATTCAATGATTTTTCCAGACTTGAGGTAGACAACCCATTCACAAAGATTACGGGCATAATCACCAATACGTTCTAGGTACACGAGTACTTGGATATACTCTTTGGCAGCAAATGCTGCATCTGGATTTTCGCGGACACCTTCTACTGTCATAGCTTGGATATCACGGAAATAATTATCAATAATCTCGTCTGAAGCTGCGATTTCATAAGCACGTTCTTCGTCACCATTCAAGTAAACTTCGAGAGCTTCTTCGACCATGTGGCGGACGGCTTTTCCCATTTTCTTGATTTCAGTTTCAATATCTGTCATTCTGCTTTCACCCTTAATACGGATGGTTGCTTTAGCGATGGCCACCGCATGGTCACCCATACGTTCGACGTCACTAGATGCTTTTAATGCAGTGATTACAGTACGTAAATCACTTGATACAGGTTGCTGGAGCGCAATAAGTTCAAGTGATTTTTTCTCAAGTTTGGTTTCGTAGTTATTGACGATTTCGTCGTTTTCGATAACTTCCTTGGCTAATTCAAGGTCATGACTAATAAAGGCACGCAGAGATTTTTTGAGCTGTGCAGCAACTTCAGTACCCATGGCATAAAATTGGTTGTGAAGCTTTTCTAATTCTTCTTCAAAGGGTGTTCGTAACATCATAATTGTTAATGACTCCGTCCTTTCTTAACCTAACTTACCGGTAATGTAATCTTCGGTTTCTTTGTGTTGTGGATTAAGGAACATGTCTTTAGTTGATGAATACTCAATAAGTTCTCCATCGAGGAAAAAGGCTGTTCGTTGAGATATACGGCTTGCCTGTTGCATAGAACGTGTGACAAGTAACAATGTATATTGATCTTTAAGCTTATAGAGTGTTTCTTCAATCTTACCAGCGGAAATAGGGTCTAGGGCAGATGTTGGTTCGTCAAGAAGAATCACCTTTGGTGAGGTGGCAAGTACCCGTGCAACACAAACTCGTTGTTGTTGCCCACCTGAAAGACCAAGTGCTGAGTCATGAAGTCGGTCCTTAACCTCCTCCCAGATTGAAGCTCCTTTTAGAGATTCTTCTACTGCTTTGTCAAGAACTGCCTTATCTTTGATACCATTGATACGAAGGCCATAGACTACGTTCTCATATATAGACATAGGGAAGGGATTGGGTTGTTGGAAGACCATACCAATTTCCTTACGGAGTTCAACAGTATCTGTTCGAGGACTGTAGACATTGTGGCCATTGTAGGAAACTGCACCAGTAACTGTGCATTCAGGGTTTAAGTCCCCCATTCTGTTGATAGAACGAAGCAAGGTTGATTTTCCTGATCCAGATGGCCCGATAAGGGCTGTGATTTCATTTGGATAGAAATCCATAGTCACATTATTAATGGCTTTTTTCTTATTGAAATACACCGATAAATCATTGATTGAAATGATTGGTTCAGTCATAAGTACTCCTTTCTATCCAAAGCGTCCTGATACATAGTCACTGGTTGACTGTAGAGCAGCATCTTGGAAGATTTTCTTGGTTTCATCATATTCGATAAGATCACCAAGGTAGAAAAATGCTGTATAATCACTGGCACGCGCCGCTTGTTGCATATTGTGTGTGACGATAATAATGGAATAATTTTCTTTCAGCTCAAACATGGTTTCTTCTAGCTGCATAGTAGCTACAGGATCTAATGAAGCTGCTGGCTCATCCATAAGAAGAATCTGTGGTTTAACGGCGATAGCCCTTGCGATACAAAGACGTTGTTGCTGACCACCAGAGAGTGTAAAAGCTGACTTATGAAGGTCATCTTTTACTTGTTCCCAAAGTCCCGCTTGCTTAAGTGATGTTTCAACAATCTCATCCAAAGTTTGCTTATCTTTCACACCATTACATTCATGGGCAAAGGTGATGTTTTTATAGATAGACTTGGCAAATGGGTTTGGACGTTGAAAGACCATCCCAATGTGTTTGCGCATTTCATAAACATTGATATTACTTGCATTGACATCAACTCCTTCATAAAGGATTTGTCCAGTAACCTTGGCAACATCAATAGTATCATTCATGCGGTTTAGGCTACGAAGAAAGGTTGATTTCCCACATCCTGAGGGACCGATGAGTGCAGTGATTTTATTTTTTTCGAATTGCATATCAATACCATTGATGGCTTCTTTTTGACCATAGTAGACATGCAAATCCTTGGTTTCAAGAGCGAGCTTCTTCTCTGGGAAGGTGATAATATGACGCTCGTCCCAATTGTATTTTGTCATGAAATCTCCTTTAAGCGGATGTTAATTTCTTATGGAGGTAAGCTCCTAAACGACGTGCACCAAAGTTGAAAATCAAGATGAAAATCATAAGCACTGCTGCTGAACCAGCAGACACTGCAGTGGCGTCAGGTGTCGTACCTTCTGAGTTGACCTTCCAGATGTGAACAGCAAGTGTCTCAGCTTGACGGAAAATTGATATTGGACTAGATATGCTAAGCGGATTCCAGTTGCTCCAGTTAAGCGCTGGTGCAGATTGTCCTGCTGTGTAAATAAGTGCTGCTGCTTCCCCAAAAATACGTCCAGAGGAAAGTACTATTCCAGTCACAATACCAGGCAAAGCTTCAGGAATGACAACGTGACATATAGTTTCCCATCTAGACAAGCCTAAGGCAAGTCCAGCTTCGCGTTGAGTGTGGTGAACTGTGCGTAAACTATCTTCAATGGTACGAGTCATTTGAGGCAAGTTAAAGACAGTCAATGCCAAGGCACCTGAAAGGATTGAAAATCCGTACTGGAATTGTACAACAAAAATTAAATAACCAAAGAGTCCGACCACCACTGAAGGCAGTGATGAAAGGATTTCAATACAGGTACGGACAAAGTTGCTGAGCCGGCCTTTTTTGGCATATTCTGATAGGAAGATACCAGCTCCCATTGAAAGAGGAACAGAAATAATTAAAGTAATAACCAACAGAAATAATGAATTGTATAGTTGAACTCCAATTCCTCCGCCAGCTTTGTGAGATGATGACATACTAGTCAAGAATGACCAACTGATGTGTGGAATCCCGCGAACCAAGATATAGAGAATCAAGGCTGCTAGGATTGTTACAATAATGCCAGCAATCACATAGAGCGTGCTGATAGCAATTTTATCGACTTTTTTAGCGTTCATAATTTCTCTTTCTCTCACGAGTGATAAATTTCACCAACATATTGAAACCAAGACTCATCAATAAGAGCACCAAGGCAAGTGACCAAAGGACATTATTTGAAACAGTTCCCATGACTGTATTTCCGATTCCCATAGTCAATACAGAGGTCAACGTTGCTGCTGGTGTCGTTAAAGACGTAGGAATAACTGCGGAATTTCCAACAACCATCTGAACGGCAAGAGCCTCACCAAAGGCACGGGCCATACCAAAGATAACGGCAGTGAAAATACCCGGTTTAGCCGCATTAAGTGTCACACGCCAAATTGTTTGCCAGCGAGTAGCTCCCATGGCAAGACTAGCTTCACGATAATGACGTGGCACTGCACGAAGTGCATCTGTTGTCATAAAGGTTACGGTTGGTAGAATCATGACGAATAAGACAAAGGTACCTGAAAGGATACCAAACCCTGTTCCACCAAAAATGAAGCGAACAAATGGAACCACGACTTGCAGACCAATGAATCCGTAAACAACAGATGGAATTCCTACTAAGAGTTCAATAGCGGGTTGTAGGAATTTAGCTCCCTTAGGAGAAATCTCAGTCATAAAGATAGCTGCACCAATGGCAAATGGCGTTGCAATCAAGGCTGAAAGTAAGGTAACCAAAAATGACCCTATAATCATTGGCAGAGCCCCGAATTTGCCTTCAGACGGTGACCAATCGCCACTAAAGAGAAACTCGACTAAGCTGACTTTATTAACAAAGAAAGTCGCCAAGCCTTTTTGAGCAACGAAAAGTAAAATCAATGCTACGATGAAAACAATCAAGGCCAAGCAAAGGAAAGTGATTGTTTTACCAAATTTCTCAAGGCGTGAATTTTTAGAGGGTGAAGTTAGTTGTTTCATCAATTTTTCATTTTTCATGATTACTCCTCACTCTTCTTTGTAACCTTGCCGTCAGCATCCTTAGTAACTTTCATAGTATGAATTGGAATGTATCCCATTTTTTTAACGATATTTTCTTGAACCTCGTCACTAAACATGTAGTCTAAAAATTGTTTGGTGTAGCTATTAGGTTTCCCTTTAGTATACATATGCTCGTAGGACCAAATAGGCCAATCGTTAGTTGCAACATTTTTCGCATTAGGTTCAAATCCATTTAGTTTCAATGTTTTAACTGAATCATCAAGGTAAGCAAATGATAGGTATGAAATAGCACCTGGTGTCTGAGCGACAATTGACTTAACCATTCCGTTAGAATCTTGCTCCTGGGTACGGATTGGTGATTTGCCATCCATAATCACAGCATCGAAAGTTGCGCGTGTTCCTGAGCTAGCTGCGCGGTTAATGATTGTAATTTCCAAATCCTGTCCACCAAGCTGTTTCCAGTTTGTGATTTTTCCAGTGAAGATTTTACGAAGTTGTTCTGTTGTCAAATTATCAACGGATACTTTCTGATTAGTGATAACTGCAATACCTGCAACTGCAACTTGAAAGTCTACGAGCTTACTGGCATCGATTCCAGATTTTTCCTCAGCGAAAAGGTCACTATTCCCAATTTCAACAGCACCTGATTGCACTTGGGAAAGTCCAGTACCAGAACCGCCCCCTTGGACGTTAACCACAATTTCAGGATTCTTTTCAGCGAAACCATATGATGCTGCTTCTACTAAGGGTTGAAGAGCCGTAGAACCAACTGCTTTAATGGACTGACCACGGTCAATCCAAGAGGCACAACCAGTTAAGACTAGCATGGCCATTGCCAGTGATAAAATCACTGCAAGGCCTTTTGTTTTTTTCATTTCTATCCTCCGATATGTTGTCACAAAATTTAACCAATGCCTTCAATATATACTGTTAAAAGACATTAAATTAATTATACCAAGTCTAGGTTAATTATGTCATGTTAAAGTTTGATTACAGGCTTCAAATATGGAATCTTAAACCCTTAGGATAGTAGTTTTTTAAAGTATTTCCAATAACCTTAGCAAAGCCAAATCCATTACCATCTACCAAAAGTTGATACCAACCGTTTTCTAACGTTTGGTCAAGTGTAACCACATTACCAGAGGCATACTGTGCAAATTGTTCTTGAGTTAACTCTATACTTGAGACTACTTCATCCGATGTTAAAGCAATTCCAAGTGCAAAACTTGGCTCAAAACGTTTTTTCTTGAAGATGCCAAGATGCAAGCCATTGCGTGCGATTTTAACTTTGGAAAGATCTGGTAGTCCCCTAGGAAGTAGATAGAGGTTGTCGCCAAAGACTTGTAGTAAACCGTCTAGAGGTAGCTTAAGGTGTTTTTTAACAAAATCATCCCAGAGCTGTTTTTGCTCCTTATTGAGGTTTGTTTTCCCCTCTTTGATGCATGACTGCTCAGGCATGCGCTTATCCTGGAATTTTGCCACAAACTGACCTTCCCCCTTGAAATGGTGTGGATACATTCGAGCCGTTTCTGGAAAATCAATCCCATCGCTCATCCCGTTCAATTTAGGGATTGCCACCAATTCAAGGTCAGGGTAATTCTCTAAAATCCAAGCAACAACACCTTCATTTTCCTCAGGAGACCAGGTACATGTTGAGTAAACTAATTGTCCTCCTGGGGCTAACATCTTCAAACCATCTGCTAGGATGTCCTTCTGCAATTGTGCCAGTTCACTAGGATAGTCCTTGTGCCAATACTGGATTGCATCAGGGTCCTTGCGAAACATTCCTTCTCCAGAACATGGTCCATCAAAGACAATCATATCAAAATAATTTTTAAAAACTTTGGCTAGTTTATCAGCTGACGTATTAGTCACAACAACATTTTTAGCACCAAATCGCTCAATATTCTCAACTAGAACCTTGCTACGTTTGAAATTGATTTCGTTGCTGACGAGTAAACCTGTATTATCCAGATAGCTTAGGAGATGCGTGGATTTTCCGCCTGGTGCTGCGGCTAAGTCTAGAACACGGCTTCCTTTTGATGGAGCTGCCACTTGAGCAACCATTTGAGCAGCTGGTTCTTGAGAATAAACTAAACCAGTCGCGTGGTCAGAAGATTTTCCTGAAATTTTACCGTAATGGCCCCAAGGTGTTCCAGGAATAGGATCAGGATAGTCCTTCTGCTGCTTTTTAAGAGGGTTAATGCGGTAGGCAGACACGGCTTCTTGATCAAAAGATGTAAAGAATTCCTCCGCTTCAGCACCAAGTAAGTCTTTATATTTTTCTATAAAATCTGATGGAAATTTCATAGTTTCCTTTCTATCAAAAAACTGGACCACCCAAGAGAACTTGCTATTCTGATTTGTCCAGAATAGTATATATTTTTAAAGTTAATTTTCTGAGTTAAGAATATCTCTGATTTCTTCAAGTCTATCTTTGGGAACAAGCATCACAGCTTGGCGACTAGAATAATCAAGTAGCTCTCCAGTAATGGTTTCAAGTTGGTAGTCCAATTTTTTTCCCATAATACTTGCTGCAGCATAATCCCATGGGTAAATAACTGAAAAGTAAGCTAAAATTTGACCAGAAAGGACCTTGGACATACTTAGACCAGCACCACCATACACTCGAACACCCAAAGTTTTGTCAATGAATCCTTTTATGCCATGGTAATTTTTAGCGTACATAGCAGCGTTACTACCTACTAGACAACGATCCAGAGGACGTCTCTTATATGGTGAAAGCAATTTATCGTTGCAGTATACGTCAAACTGACCCCCACCATAGAAAAGCTGATCAGCCATAACGTTGTATATTAGGCCAAATTTTCCCTGTCCCTTTTCGTAATAGGCAATCATGACACAGAAATTATCCTGTTGGACGATAAAATTGACTGTCCCATCAATAGGATCCAAGACCCAGACGTTTCCATCTTTGATATTATGAACCATGTTATTTTCTTCAGCCAAAATATTGTCTGTTGGGAAAGCTGATTTAATGCGTGCTACCAGTAAATCTTGCGTTTGTTTATCAATATTAGTTACTAAATCATCAAAAGCAGACTTTTCCTCTACCGTGATTGTTTTACTCAAACTTTTTTTAATAAACGCCCCAGCTTCCTTGATGATTTCTTTAGCAAAAACAAGTTTATTTTCCAAGTGTTACAAATCCTTTTTCTTTTGCTTTAGCAGCTCTGACAGCTTGGTAGGTTGAAAAACCGCTTGCTTCTTGGAAGGCCTTGTCTAGTTGCTTTTCAGGTGCTTTTCCTGGAACAACTGTTTTAAACGCCTTATAAGCCTCCAAGAGCTGATCACGGTCAACCTTACTCTCATATGCTTTTTCTACCTGACTCAAAAAATGAAGCACTGTGGTAATTTCCTCAGTGCTCCATGATGGATCGAGTGGGTAGGAATAATTTCCTTTAGTCATTATTACCCTTAATTTCAGCACTAATAGTCGCTTGACGCAATTCTTGCTTTCTATAGTCACGAGACAAAAAGGCACGAATCTCATCTTCGTTAAAACCAATTTGCATATGTTTGTTATCCATAATGATTGGTCGACGAAGAAGATTTGGATATTCAGAAATCAATTGAATGAGCTCCTCAATTGTCAAATTATCCACATCAATATTCAACTTCTGAAAGACTTTAGAACGAGTTGAAATGATATCATCAGTACCATTTTCCGTATGAGACAAAATATTCATCAATTCATCGTGAGTTAATGGGCTCGTGATGATATTGCGTTCGTCAAAAGCAACTTCATGATTGATCAACCATGCTCGTGCCTTTCTACAGCTGGTGAAGCTAGGTGATAAAAATAAAATTACCATGCAAACACCCCTTTCACATTAACTTTCCAAAAATATTATACATTATTTTCTTAGTTTTGGCTACGCTTTCTTAAAGTTTTTCCGCAATTTTTTTATCCGCTTTCAGTTGGTCACATAGCTCGTCTATATTATTGAACTTTATCATATCACGGATATAATCTAACCAGAAGACTTCGATTGTTTTTCCATATATATCACCTTCAAAATCAAAGATATTGGCTTCAAGACGTAACTCTGTACCACCAAAAGTGACGTTTTTTCCTAGACTAGTCATGGAACGATAGCGCTTACCATCAATTACGACATCTGCGACATAGACACCATCTGCTGGTAGAATAGTCCTATCGATAGGTGCTAGATTTGCTGTTGGAAAACCAATAGTCCGACCACGCGCATCACCATGTACCACGATCCCTCGCGTAGAGAATTCATGTCCTAAGAGATTATTGGCCTCTTTCACATTGCCTTCTCGGATTAATTGACGAACACGCGTTGATGAAATCTTTTCGCCACCACTTTGCTGTTCCTCAATGACATGAACAGTACCAGAAAAATTACGGTCTAAATAGTCCGTATCAGTGCGATGGTGTCCGAATTTATAGTCGAACCCAACTACAATCTCTTGAGCTTTTAGACGGTTAATATAACGTGTAATGAAGTCGTCAGAACTTGTTCGAGCAAAATCACTATTAAAATCTGTTAAGTAAAGTTGATCTGTGCCATAGGCTTTAAAAAGATCACAACGTCTCTGAGGTGCTGTGATATGCAGAAGGAGATCATCTGTATAGCGTTGGAAAGTCAGTTGAGGGCTCTCGTTAAAGGTAAGGACAGCTACTTCAAGCTGTTTTTCATCAGCAATCTGGCGTGCCTTATCAAAAAGGACCTTGTGACCACGATGAAGAGCATCGAAATACCCTAAGACCAAGACGGTTTCCTTATCCTGATGGATATCTTTATAATCGGTTATCGGCGTTACTTTCATTGACTTAATACTTTTCTAGGTTTATAGACTTGACCTCGCTTTTCCATAATAGCTAGAACTTTATCGCCCAAAAAGGCAGCAACCAAAGGCTCTTGACTATTAATTGAAATAAAGCGACCAAATGAGATTTCTTTGGCATCATCTTCAGTGACTTGTACGGCTGGCAGGTCCTGAACGCCAAATTCGATAGGGAGTAGGAAGGACTGGTCTCCTGCTTCTACCATTTCAGAAATTTGTGACAGGCTTAGGGATGAATCTAATGTTAAACCTGCAGAAGCTGTTCGACGCAGAGCAGACATATGGCTGGCAAAGCCTAGTTTTACACCCAAATCAACAGATAAGGTGCGGACATAAGTTCCTTTACTACAAGCAACACGGAAGGTGAATCTTGCGGTACCGTTTTCTAGCTCAATAGGTGAGGTTCGGACAAACTCGGTAATTTTTACCTGACGTTGGGGACGTTCAACTTCTTCTCCAGCTCGGGCGTACTCATAAAGTTTCTTTCCGTTGATCTTAACCGCTGAATACATAGGAGGAATTTGTGTGATTTCTCCCTCAAAACTAGCCATCGCCTGATCGACAGTTGCTCCATCTAGCTCTGTTATTGGAGTTGTTTGGACGACTTCTCCACTAGCATCTTCGGTAGTTGTCGAAAATCCAATGGTGATTTCGCCTTCATAGACTTTACCCGCTTCAGTCATGTATTCAATAACACGAGTAGCTTTTCCAACCGCTATAGGTAGAACACCAGTAACATCTGGATCAAGAGTTCCGCCGTGCCCAATTTTTTTCTCATGTAATATTTTGCGTAGTTTAAAAACAGCATCATGACTGGTCATTCCAGCCTCTTTTTTTAGATTAATAATTCCTGAAATCATACTTTTAATTATATCAAAAGCAATCCTAAAGAGCTAGGTAGAAACATAAAGAGGCAGAGAACAACATCTCTAACCTCCTAACTTTTATAATGAGAAGATATCACAGGACTACTTGTTCATTTTAATCGATATCTCTATTTAGATCACTTTCCAATTCAAAGAAAGGTTGAATATCTTGCACATACTCTAAGACACCTTGAAAATGCCCCTGGTCATCCCTGACAGCAGCATAAGTTACATAGACGAATTTTCCTAAACGTTCAGACTTGAACCACATTGGAACTTGGTCACGTTCCCCACTTCTGAGTAAGTTAAAGATTTTCTTGACCTTATCAAGTACTTTGGGTGGATGACAAAGTTCAACATTTCGTCCAATTTGGCTAGGTGTTCGTTTAAAGACCATCTCATCTGCCGGGACATTATTCATTGTAGTATTGGAAAACATCATCTTTATTAACAAAAGTGATTTCCAAAGGGAGATGATTAAGAATGAGATTAGCCTGTTCAACAGAAAGGTAACCATTACCAAATGGCTGAGTGGTTTCTCTGTTTGCGACAGATTCATTTTTTGGTTTTGGCGTGAAGGTGATAGTGAATTGACCCTCAGGAGTGTCGATGATTCGAGTATTTTCGGTATTTTCCTCAGTCCTTGTCCTAGACTGTTTTTGAGGAGTCTTCGTATTGTCCTCTTCAAAACTCTCACGCTTAGGTTTCCAGACAGCTGAGGGTTTTATAATTGCATAGCCGTAGGCATCGCTTTCCTCGGCAATTGAAAGCCAATCATCCTGTGTGAAGGTTTCAAGCAGAATCATAAGTAAGATAGCCTCTTCTTTGAAGATCATAGCTTCAAATTCTTCCGAAAATGTTTCGAATGCTTTTGAGAATTCTTCAATATCAACATCAGAGTTCGAAAGTTCTTGGAGTTTAGACTCTGCATCTCGAAAGAGTTTTCGGATATCGCCATCTACTCCCCGCATAACCTTTGGAGGTGAATCGTGACCATAACGCTCCATAATGGGAAAAGAAAAACTTTTCTTTACGCGTATAATGATTATGGAATTGCCCAAGTAAAGTCATCTGATGCTTAAGACCGTTTAATAAATCAGATTTAAAGGGCTCATTTTCAGGCTTACTGATGTTTTCTATGATACGACGGATACGAAGTATAGCTGAACGTAGAGCTAGATTTTCTTGCTTGAAAACATAGACAGGATGACCTTCTTGATCAGCATCTGCTACTTCGACATCTGCAATTGCTCCCTTGAATAAGTTGGCATGGACATTACAGAGACTCATTACATCTTCAAAGGTAACCCCATCTTCAGATGCCATCAATTCATGCTCCATCATAGATATTTCAAGTGCAGATACTCCCTTGAAGTGTTGATTGAAACGCTCTTGAACACTTTCGGGACTAGCTCTATGATGTAAATCAAGGAGAATTTCTTTAAGTATTTGAATACGATTGTTTTCCATATTAGTCTCCGATGACATCATAACCATTGAACAGTAAGGTTCGCTTAATTTTAGATAAGGGAATATTTGATAACTTAGAGCCAGCTTTTAAACTTGTTACCTTACCGACAGTATTTAGCATAGCTGGGTTGGACAAGGGCTTGAAACCAAGATTAATCAGTAATTCCTTGACCTCTGGATGCTCTTTTATGATTGTTGCAACAGGTTGTGATAAATCTATAGTGTTGGTAGTCATAATGACCTCCTAATAACATATTTACTACTTCCATTATACACGAGAAGAATGAAAAAAAGACCAACAAATCTTAGTTTGTTGGCTTTGTTAATTCCCAAATAGGGCTTCTGTAACGTTTTGCTGGATATTTTCCCACTCCTGCTCTGCACGAACCATCTTACGGTGGTAATCGGCACGCCCACGTAAGTAAGCAGCAATTTGATAATCTTGCTTAACAATCGGTATCTCAGGAATTTTAATATCCAAGAGGTCAGCTGTCGACAAATTTAGGACAGCCTTACCCTTATCAGCATAGTCTAAATAGGCACGCCCAATCTCAGTTTCAAGAAAGAATTTGATGTAGAAACCACGAAGTTTCTCTTTGGGACGAAGCACTGTTATGTTTGATGAAGCGACTACTTCACGCTTGCCTTGATCTTCGAAAACAGCAACTTTCTGAACCGTTCCCTTAGAAGCAATAAGGACATCACCATCTTCTAAAAGAAAGCGTAATAATTTTCGGCGTTCTTCAGAAAACGTCTTTAGGTTATCGTAGGCAATGCCGTTGCTTGTCATATCCGATAGGTTAATAACTGCAAACTCTCCTGGTTCTGCCTTAGCAGGAACGGCTTTTCCTTTAAATTGATCGACAACATCTCCTAAACGAACGAGTTTATCTGTATTAGCTTCGTAATCGATAATAAGTTGAGGTCTTTCTTTTTCAGACATTGGATTTCCTTTTTATATTCTAGTATCCGTAATGAGTATTGCTATACAATAATAGCAAGAAGCTAATACTTTTGCAAGTGAAAACTGTAATAAAGGCAAAAAAAGAGACCTAAGTCTCTTAATTATAAACTTTTAACAGCTGTCACTGCTGCTTCATAGTTTGGATCTGAATTGATATTGTCCAAATACTCAACATAGGTAATCTTGTTGTCAGCATCTGCAACTAAAACTGCACGAGCTAACAAGTGCCATTCTTCGATAAGGACACCATATTCTTTTCCGAAACTATTGTCATAGTAGTCAGAAAGCATGATAGCATTTTCAAGACCTTCAGCACCACACCAACGAGCTTGTGCAAATGGTAGGTCCACTGAAATAGTAATTACCACTATATCATCTAGTTCTGACAATTCCTTGTTAAAGGTACGTGTTTGAGTTGAACAGATACCTGTATCAATGGATGGAAGGATAGAGATAACTTTTTTCTTACCGTCGAATTCTGAAAGTGTTTTTTGACTCAAATCTGTGGCTGTCAAGTTAAAGTCACGCAAGATATCTCCAACTTGAAGTTGCTTGTCTTCAGCTACTGTAACTGGTTTTCCAATAAATGTTGGCATGTTAGTCCTCCAATACTTTTTTAACTATTGTACTGTAAATATAGGGATAAGCCTAAGCATTTGTTTAGAATTTTTCAAACAGTAGTCTAATTTTTTCAGCAATAACTGCATTAATTGCAGGAATAACCTCATCCACAAAGTTATTTAGGTAGGGATAATCACCAATTTGCACTCCATATATAGCATTTTTGAGAAGAGAAATATCATTTTGATCATTTCCAAAAGCTACAAAGTCTTTACCAAAGTGGTTTAAAACAGTACTAGCCTTGGTCACACCTTTAGGATTAATGTAAAGACACCTTTCGACATCATGATAACTAAGGTCTAAACATTCCAGTTTGTTTAGATTAAAGATAAGGTCTTCACGTATATCTTCATGCTCTACAAGTGGAATAACAACTTTGATGGGCTCATTAAGTTCATGAACAGGCAAAATCCTTGCTTTGTTTAATGGATCAACATTTGAAAGAAAAGGGATTTGCTCAGAATTTTGAATAGCATAATTAAAGGTATCATCAATAAAATAAGGGGGATTATAAATATCACAGTAGCTAACAATCGTTCTTAGAGCAGAAGAAGGTATTGTGTATTGTGATACTAAGCGTTCATTTTGAAAGACTTCACCACCGTTTAAGCCAACTACTGTCAGCTTTCTCAATTCTCCTTCTAAAATACTAAGACAGTCTCTGTAAGAGCGTGCTGTTGCAAAAATAATTTCATGCCCGCATTTTGGTGCAGTTAAAAGAACCTTTTGTAGGTCTTTTGACATGGTCATACCATCAAAACATAGGGTTCCATCCAAATCAAAAACAAATTTCATAGGGATAGTATAACAAAAAACCAACTAAAGAGCTGGCTAAATCATTTTGTATTGAAATACTTAGATTTTATCAAGAGCTAGTTTTAAATCTTCAATCAAATCATCTGCGTTTTCCAAACCAACTGAGATACGAATTTGATTTGGAGTGACACCACAAGCTAGTAAATCAGCTTCTGCCAATTGTTGGTGAGTTGTTGTTGCAGGATGCACCACCAAAGATTTTGCATCAGCAACGTTAGCTAAATCTGAGAAGATTTCAAGATTATCTATAACGGTACGTGCTTCGTCTTGTCCACCTTTAACGTGGAAAGTGAAAATAGAACCTGGTCCTTTAGAGAAGTATTTTTGTGCCAAATCATAGTAAGGACTTGATGGTAATCCAGGATAGTTAACTTTTTCAACTTTTGGATGATCTTCCAAAAAGTCTACGATTTTTTTAGTATTTTCGACGTGGCGTTCGACACGAAGTGAAAGTGTTTCAAGTCCTTGCAAGAGCAAGAAAGCATTGAAAGGTGCCAAGGCAGCCCCTGTGTCACGCAAAAGTTGTGTACGAAGGGCAGTTACAAATGCTGCTGGACCAACATCACGCGTATAGCTGATATTGTGGTAAGATGGGTCCTCGTCAACCAACTGTGGGAATTTGCCTGAAGCTTCCCAGTCAAATTTACCAGAATCGACGATAAGACCTCCAATAGTTGTTCCATGTCCACCGATAAACTTAGTTGCAGAATGAACCACGATATCTACACCATGGGAGATAACATTGATGAGATATGGAGTTCCAAAAGTATTGTCAGCAACCAACGGAATCTTATGACTGTGAGCAATCTCAGCAATTTTTTCAAAATCAGGAATATTAATAAGCGGATTTCCCAAAGACTCAATCAAGACAAGCTTGGTATTATCTTTGATAGCAGCTTCAATTTCTTCAGGATTGTCAACATCTACAAAAGTTGTTGTGATACCATAGCGTGGAAGAGTTTCTTTTAAGAGATTGAATGTCCCACCATAGAGGGTTGTTGCGGCAACAACATGATCGCCAGCATGTGCCAAACCAAGGATAGCATAGGTGATTGCAGCCATACCTGATGCCGTAGCCAGGGCCCCAACACCACCTTCGAGGGCTGCAATACGTTCTTCAAGTACTGCTACTGTTGGATTAGTAATACGTGTGTAGATATTACCAGGCTTTCTAAGGGCAAAGAGATCTTCACCTTCTTGAGCGTCGTCAAAAACATATGAAGTGGTTTGGTAAATTGGAACAGCACGTGATTTTGTTTCCTTGTCAGGTGTTTGTCCAGCGTGTAATTGTAAGGTTTCAAATGAAAATTCTCGTGACATATGAGTGTCCTCCAAAACAAAAGTTGCCTTCATTCTACACCTAGAAAAGCTAGCTGTCTAATAGAAATTTTTTATCAATGTGATAGGGAGGGCTTATAAAAAGGACCTTTCGGTCCCTTTCTATTTCTTCACAATAGGTGCTACGCTTGCCAAGACTTTTTTAAGTCCAACTTCTGGAAATTTTATCTTAAGTTCCTGTGTCTTGCCACTTCCAGTTACTTCTAGGACGGTACCATCTCCCCATTTCTTGTGGTGAGCGATATCTCCGATTTCCCAATCTGTAGCTGAGTTTCCAGAGTCTGAAGCCTTACTAAAAGGTAGTCCCCCAGTAGCTTTTGAAAATGGCTGAGCGCCACCAGTATGTTTTTGCGGCTGTGCATTTGCTTTTCTGGTCTGAAGCGCTTGTTGTAAACTCATGCCCTGACCAAATTGTATCGGCTCTTCCTTTGTAAAACGAACACCAAATGATGAATTGGCTGGACGTGCTAGACCTTGATATTGTAATAAATCATCTGAAATTTCACGTAAGAAACGGCTAGGACGATTATAGCTAGTCTTACCAAAAAGCGTACGCGTATTAGCGTTGGTAAGGAAAAGAATCTCTTCCGCACGAGTGATACCTACGTAAGCCAAACGACGCTCTTCTTCGAGTTCATCTGGCTCTTCTGAAGCACGTGACAAAGGGAAGACTCCTTCTTCCATACCAATTAGGAAGACAACTGAGAATTCAAGCCCTTTGGCGGCGTGGAGGGTCATTAAGGTTACTTCTGCTGCCTCAGCCTCACCATCGTCCGTGTCAGCAATCAAAGCCAAATCATTCAAGAAACGGCCTAAACGGTCAATGCCTGTCTCATCTTCAGTTCCATCTGTATTAGTCTCGTCGAAATTCTTTGTTACAGACATGAACTCTTCGATATTTTCAATGCGTGATTGGCTTTCAAGCGTTTGTTGCATGGACAGAGCATCCAGATAACCAGACTTGTCTAAAATAGCTTCTACAGTATCGGTAATGCTTAGCCCATCCAACTGATCACGTAGGTTCAGAATCATGTTAGCGAAATCGTAAACACTTTGAGCTGCTTTCCCTTTAATAGGAGACAACATGATATTAGCTGAAGCATCTAGGAGACTCATGTTTTGCTCATAGGCAAAGTTCCGAAGCTTTTCAAGTGTGCCAGGCCCAACTCCACGTTTAGGTTCATTGACGACACGTTCAAAACTAATGTTATCCGAAGTGTTGGCAATCAAGTTCAAATAAGAAATAACATCACGAATCTCTTTACGGCTGTAGAATTTTGTCCCACCAACCATTGTATATGGAATATTAGACTTGAGCAAGGCTTCCTCAATGGTACGAGACTGAGCATTGGTACGGTAAAGAACAGCGAAGTCTTTGAAATTCTTGACTTTTTCACGGACGATATTATCGATTGTTGAAGCTACGAATACAGCTTCATCATGCTCGTCGTTAGCACGGTAATAAACAATCTGTTCACCTTCATCATTTTGAGTCCAAAGTTTCTTAGGACGGCGGTTGCGGTTGTTCTTGATGACTTCGTTAGCCGCTTGAAGAATTTTCTTGGTTGAACGGTAGTTTTCTTCCAGAAGGACAACCTTAGCTTCAGGATAATCCTTCTCAAAATCAAGAATGTTCTGCATATCAGCTCCACGCCATCCATAGATTGATTGGTCAGCATCACCCACGACACAGATATTCTTAAAGCGTGAAGCTAGGAGTTTCACCAATTGGTATTGAGCATGGTTGGTATCTTGATACTCATCTACGTGAATGTACTGATAACGTTGCTGATAATAAGCGAGGACATCGGGATTTTTGTCAAAGAGACGAAGAGTCATCATAATCAAATCGTCGAAATCCATGGCCTCACTACGACGAAGTTCTTCTTGATAGGCCTTGTAACATTTGGCTACGATTTGCGTATACATGTCACCAGCTTGATGCTCATAAGCTATCTCATCTAAGAGGTCGTTTTTGGCGTTAGAAATGGTCCCTAAAATGGCACGTTCATTCCACTTTTTAGGATCTAAATTCAGATTCTTGAGAATACGTTTCATCAAAGTACGTTGTTCTCCTGGATCTACAATAGTAAAGTTTCTGTTGTAGCCAATATGATCCGCTTCACGACGAAGGATTCGTACACACATGCTATGGAAGGTCGCAATAAAGGTTTCTGAAGTTGCGGGATTTAAAGCCACTGCACGTTCACGCATTTCACGGGCAGCCTTATTGGTAAAGGTAATGGCCAAAATATTCCAAGGATTGATCATTTTTTCGTCGATAAGGTAGGCAATGCGATGGGTAAGGACACGAGTCTTACCTGATCCAGCACCAGCCATAATCAAAAGAGGGCCTTCAGTCGTTTGGACTGCTTCGGCCTGTTGATCATTCATACCAGTTAATAATGGGTTCATCATATTCTCCATTCTCAAAAATAAGCTCTACTATTTTATCATTTTTTAGATGAAAATGCAGAGTCTATTCGTAATAGAAAAAAATAATTGAGTGAAAAACTGTTTGTTTTTGCTAGGGTCTCAGCTTAATAAAAAGGGTGACATTACGTGCTTTTTGAGAGATTGAAAACTATAGATAACGATAAATTGAAAGCTCAATATTCGGATTTTTTTACGTATATAATAAAATTATATGTTGACAGCGTTCGGTTTTTTCGATATGATGGAACCGCAATAAAATAATAACCGAGTGATGTCATCAGGATGACTGGTGATTGACGGACTTCTGGAGAGATCTTGAAACGGCTTATGCTGTAGACAAGACACCGAAGGGGCAAGGGATAAGACCCGAAACTCTCAGGTAAAAGGACAGAAAGCATTGAATGTTTTTAACTTTCAGTAATAGCTTTGTACTTTCAGAGGTCTGGTTAAGCCAAACCTCTTTTTGATGTCTCGGTCTAAGGAGATTTTAAACGCATGTTAGACTTTTTCACTTCCATTGATGACTTTGTATGGGGACCTCCCCTTCTTGTCCTTCTTGTAGGAACTGGTATCTACCTTACAATCCGTCTTGGACTTTTGCAAATCATTCGTCTGCCTAAAGCCTTTAAACTTATCTTTGCTGAAGATAAAGGAGAGGGTGATATTTCTAGTTTTGCAGCCCTTGCC
Organism: Streptococcus thermophilus; assembly: GCF_010120595.1. Classification (NCBI taxonomy): domain Bacteria; kingdom Bacillati; phylum Bacillota; class Bacilli; order Lactobacillales; family Streptococcaceae; genus Streptococcus; species Streptococcus thermophilus. The sequence goes on along the minus strand of NZ_CP038020.1, from coordinate 1,450,299 downwards.
ACAGCACTTGCTGCAACTGTTGGTACTGGTAACATTGTTGGTGTTGCGACAGCCATTAAGACTGGTGGGCCTGGTGCTCTTTTCTGGATGTGGATTGCTGCTTTCTTTGGTATGGCAACCAAATATGCTGAAGGTCTCTTAGCCATTAAATTCCGTACGCTTGATGACCAAGGAAATGTCTCTGGTGGACCAATGTATTACATCACACACGGTTTTAGTGGAAAATGGCAAATAATCGCTAAGCCTTTAGCCTACTTCTTCGCTTTTGCTGGCGTTCTTGTCGCATGGTTGGGTATTGGTACCTTCTCGCAAGTTAACTCAATCACATCATCTCTTCAAAACAGCTTTGGTTGGTCACCAAAAATTGTTAGTGTTATCTTAGCTCTTATTACTGCTGCTATCATTTTCGGTGGTATTCAATCTATTTCAAAAGTATCCGAAAAAGTTGTGCCATTTATGGCTGGTCTTTACATCATTGCCGCACTTATTGTCATTTTTGCTAATTTCAATCAGCTGCTCCCTGTGCTTGAGATGGTTTTCCAATCAGCATTTACTGGTAAAGCTGCTGTCGGAGGTTTTGCTGGAGCAACTGTCATGGCTGCTATGCGACTTGGTATTGCGCGTGGGGTATTTTCTAATGAATCAGGTCTTGGTTCTGCCCCTATTGCTGCTGCTGCTGCCAAGACTGAAGAGCCTGTTGAACAAGGTTTGATTTCTATGACAGGTACCTTCATCGATACTATTATCATTTGTACGCTTACTGGACTTGCTATTCTCGTAACTGGACAATGGTCTGGTAGCTTAGAAGGTGCACCAATGACACAAGCGGCCTTCTCTTCTATTTTTGGAACTTTTGGAGAACTTGCTCTAACACTTTCTTTAGTCTTGTTTGCCTTTACGACTGTTCTCGGTTGGTCATATTATGGGGAACGTTGTTTCGAATTTATTTTCAAATCTACCAAATTCCTCTCATTTTATCGTCTTATCTTTGTAGTTATGGTCGCTCTTGGTGGCTACCTAACACTTGAGGTTGTTTGGAAAATTGCGGATATCGTAAATGGCTTGATGGCATTGCCTAACTTGATTGCCCTCCTAGTCCTTTCACCAATTATTCTCAAAGAGTCTAAATCATATTTTGAACGTCATAAATAAGGAAAAGAGCTCAGGCTCTTTTTTCTTGCCTTTAAAGGTAACCAATCCTTGCTACTACTGCTCATTTGAGTTACAATGAAATTAAATCATTTTAAAACTTGTAAAGAAAAAAATCCAAAGGAAAAACTATGTCAATTACCAAAGAATTCGATACTATCACTGCTATCTCAACTCCCTTAGGTGAAGGTGCTATCGGTATCGTCCGCTTGTCTGGTACCGATGCTATTGCTATTGCTAATAAGGTTTTCAAAGGTAAAAATCTTGAAACCGTTGATTCTCATACTATCAACTACGGCCATATTGTCGAAAATAATGAAATTATTGATGAAGTCATGGTCAGTGTTATGCGTGCACCAAAAACCTTTACACGTGAGGATGTCGTAGAAATCAATACACATGGTGGTGTCGCAGTTACCAATGAAATCCTTCAACTCCTGATCCGTTCTGGTGCTCGTATGGCCGAACCAGGGGAATTTACCAAACGTGCCTTCTTAAATGGACGGATAGATTTGACCCAGGCTGAAGCTGTCATGGATTTGATTCGTGCCAAAACTGATAAGGCTATGACTGTTGCCGTCTCTCAGTTAGATGGTTCGCTTAAAAATCTCATTAACAACACACGCCAAGAAATCCTTAATACTTTGGCACAAGTCGAAGTCAATATTGATTACCCAGAGTATGATGATGTTGAAGAAGTTACCACAAATCTAGTCCGTGAGAAAACTCAAGAGTTCCAGACTCTCTTGGAAAATCTTCTTGCAACTGCTAAACGAGGAAAAATCCTACGAGAAGGTCTTTCGACGGCAATCATAGGCCGTCCTAATGTCGGAAAATCTAGTCTTCTCAACAATCTCCTACGTGAGGAGAAAGCCATCGTCACTGATATTGAAGGGACTACCCGTGATGTTATTGAAGAATACGTTAATATCAAGGGTGTTCCTCTTAAGTTAATCGATACCGCTGGTATTCGTGACACAGATGATGTTGTCGAAAAAATTGGTGTTGAGCGTTCTAAAAAAGCTCTTGAAGAGGCCGATTTGGTCCTTCTTGTGCTTAATAGCTCTGAATCACTTACCGACCAAGACCGTACACTGCTTGACATCAGCCAAAATAGCAACCGAATCATTCTCTTAAATAAGACGGACCTTCCACAAGCTATCCAGACTGAAGAGCTTCCTGAGGACCTTATCCCAATTTCAGTCCTCAAAAATGAAAACATTGACAAAATCGAAGATCGTATCAACCAACTCTTCTTTGATAATGCTGGTTTAGTAGAAAAAGATGCTACTTATCTTTCAAATGCACGCCATATCTCACTCATTGAAAAGGCGCTTGAAAGTCTCGAAGCCGTTAATCAAGGTCTTGAATTAGGTATGCCTGTTGACCTATTACAAGTTGATATGACTCGCACATGGGAAATTCTTGGCGAAATTACTGGTGACGCCGCACCGGATGAGCTTATTACTCAACTCTTTAGTCAGTTCTGTCTCGGTAAATAGACATAACTTAATTTATGTAAAAAGATAGATTGCTATCTTTTTATTTTAAATTAAGTTATTACAGAAATATAATTATGTTAAATATAATAAATTTATACCTTAAAATGATTTTGCCATGCTTTTCGAAAAAGAAAATGCTGTCATGGTACTATCCTATGATTTTGAAAGGTTAATGATGGGCCAACAAACTACTGATACTGATTTTAAACATTTTATAGATTTTGATGATAATCTTCTCCCTTTTAGACTAACTGAAACTAAGGTTGACAATGGACGACCTGACATTCTTTTTCATTGGCACCCAGAACTTGAAATCTAATACGTCTATGAAGGGACTGCTCGCTATCACATTGATTATGACTATTTTGATAGTCAGGCTGGAGATATCTTTCTAATTCGTCCTAATGGACTCCATTCTGTCCATCCTATTGATAATCTGTCGCACCATACTGACACTCTTCATTTTCATTTAGATATGTTAGGACAATCTCTAGTGGATCCTCTTAGTCTCCGTTATCTTCAACCATTACAAAATTCTAATTTTAAGTTCAAACAATGTTTAAAACCAACTGATGAGGGGTATTCTGAAATTAAGGGAACCCTATTTGCAATTTTTAAGATCATTAGACAAAAAGAGAGACACTACGGGATTTTACTTAAGTCCAAATCGGAGGAACTCTTCTACCTTTTCTACTACTATCGTTTGGTAGAGAGAAAGACTTCTGATGATCATTATCGTAAAAATGAAAAAATTCGGGAAATCATTGATTACATCAATAAGCATTATGTCGAGACGCTTACTATTGAACAATTGTCCGAGCTCATGGGGTATAGTAAGACGCATTTTATGACCATATTTAAACAACATACAGGTACCTCTTGCACTGAATTTATTATTATTTAGGCTAGACTGAATGCTGCTTGTGAGGAACTCCGTAATAGCGTAAAACCAGTTTTAGAAATTTCTACGAGCGTTGGTTTTAACAATCTTTCAAACTTTAACCGCCAATTTAAGCATTATTATGCTCAAACACCGAGCCAGTACAGGAAGACACATAGCAACAAGAAAACAAATAAGAGTTAACCATTGGTTAACTCTTATTATTTATGCAGAGAAGCTATTTAATTTTTCTCTTTACCTTTGTGTTTGCCACTAAGTCCAAACATCGTAAGCAACATGTCCAGTCCAAGAAGACCTGCATGTGAAGCTTTATCCCCTGTTGTTGGAAGTTCTTCGGTTTGGCTTGGAGTTTCAGTAACTTTTTCAGTTTCCTTAAGAGTTTCGTTTGAAGTTGAAACGAAGAAGACTTTACCGTTAGGTGTTGTTACTACTAGACCGCGTGTCATTTGCGATACCTGATAAGAGTGCATCGCCAATGACTCCGTTATAGTCACTCTCTACCATACGACCGTGAACGTCGTTAGTGTGAAGAACAGTTACAGTATCATTATTGTCACTTGCGCTAGCGTTTGTCACAACTGCTGGTGTTGCTGGGCTTGCAGCTGCAGTTGCTGTTTCATTGGCCGTAGCAACTGGTGCTACGCTAGTTTCAGCTGTTGAAGTTGGTTGAGCTAGCTAGAGGTGTTGCAGACTCGTTTGACGCAGTTGTTGCTGCAGTAGATGTCATATCGGTAGTTGCCTCTGTGGTTACTACTTCTGTACTTGGTGCTGTAACAGCTGCACTAGTTTCTACTTCGTCAGCCTTAACAGCATTAGCCAAGATGGCTGTTGATACAAGTAGGGTCGATAGGGTCGTTGCAACGATTGTTTTCTTTTTCATCACTAAAAAAACTTTCAAAAGAATATCGTTAATTTATATCATAATTATATGTATGTAAGCGGTTGAAATATTAAATAATTCTAAATATTGTGATAAACAGACCAAGATACTTTTCTCGGTCTGTTTTACTCTTAATATACCGTTAAACGTTTTTCGACTTGCCCTTGAAGAAGCTCTAAAATGAAACTAAGTACCCAGTAAATAAAGGCAATTAGAATATACATAGACATGTAGTCATACTCACGCCCACCAATAATTTTTGCGTTTTGGAAAATGTCAGGCACTGTAATCATAGCTGCCAATGAGGAACTCTTAACCATATCGATAATGACATTGCAAGTGGTGCTACTGCAATACGTAGGGCTTGAGGTAAAATGATGTGACGAATAATTGGCTTTTGAGGAAGTCCTAGAGATTGAGCAGCCTCCCACTTGTCCCTTATCTACAGCAGAAATGGATGAACGGAAAATCTCTGCCATATAGGCTGCACTTACGGTAGAAAAACCAATTATGGCACATAGAAGGGCGGGTATCTGAATGCCAACATAAGGCAAGCCAAAGTAAAGAATGAAGAGCACGACCAACATAGGAATCCCACGCATAAATGAAATGTAGATACGGGCTGGATACTTTAACCAAGGCTTTTGTGACATCCGCATAAAGGCAAGAAGAATAGCAAAAAAGTTTCCAATGATAAAGCTCAAAACTGAGATTCCTATGGTGTATGCAGACCTGTTAGGACATAGGGAATACTTTTTAAAATCAGTGAAAAATCAATAATCATAAGTCTATCTTCCTAAACATTTCTTTAGCAAATAAGCGATCCAATTGGATCGCTTATATTATTCAACATCAGAGATATCAATCTCAGTGTAGTCAACTTTTGTTTTCTTTGTAACGTCTTGACCAGCAAAGAATTTCTCAGAAATCTTGGTAAGGGCACCATCTTCCTTCATGTCTTTGATGGCTTTATTAACTTTTTCTTGAAGAGTTTTATTCTTCGATGAGAAAGTAAAGCTTGTTGAGTAAGGGTTACTGTAGATACCATCGTTGATTTTAACAGGGTACTTATCCTTGATAGCGGCTACTGCCATTTTTTGCAAATAGTAATCGTTAACGATAACGTCTGTACGCCCATTTACCAAGTTTTGCATGTACACATCATTGGTAACATTGTCATAAACAACAAGTTCGGCACCCATTTTTTTAGTAATCTTCATGTATTTAGTACTTGTAGCACCCGCTGCTTTCTTACCTTTGAGGTCTTCCCATGAAGAGATATTCCTGGGTTATCAGATTCACGAACCGCCATAGAAGTGAATGAATACTTATATGATTCAGAACGCAAGAATTTTTTAATGTTGTTATTCTCATCTTCTAGTGAGTAGTTAGCGATATCTACTTGACCACTATTTACAGAAGTAAGCATACCATCGACGCCCATCTCAGTGAAGTCGATCTTTAACTTAAGACGTTTCCCAACTTCTTTAAGAATTTCAACATCGTAACCAGTCAAATTGTTATCATCGTCGTGGTAAGTTTGTGGGTAAAGACTTCCAGCAGTCGCAACCTTAATACTGCCACGCTTCTCAATCTTTTCCCAGTTCTTGTCAGCTGAACTTTGTGATGAGCAAGCAACCAAAAAGACCGCATCCAAGATTAGGCTGAAAACGGCTAAAAACTCTTTTTCATCTTTATATGTCTCCTTAAAACAAATAATAAAGTTAAGTTAAAAACTTATAATCTTAAACTACACTATTTGAAAGGGTTTTACATAAAATTGAACTTTCTTCCATTTGCTTGGCTAACAGTAGCAAGAGGTCCTCTCTTCCCTTGGCGGATGTCAGTTGAAGTCCAAGCGATAGTCCATCTGCAATACGATAGATAGGTAAAGAAATTGATGGTTGTCCCGTCAAGTTAGCTCGCTGCGTAAAGGATGTCCAATCTAGGCTATCCGCAAACATGGCCCAAATAAGTTCCTGTTGCTTTGGCCAATCAAAATAAGCAATCTGTTTGAGTTGATTTTGTAGGCTTTCAGATAGAGCAAACTGTCCGTGTTTAGGTGTCACATCCGCAACTGTAGGTGTCAGAAGAATATCGTAAGCCTCATGAAAGACTGCCATCTGATAGCTATACAGGTCCCACTGAGCTAGTATTTTAGAATAAACTTTGGCTGGAATCTTTTGACCCGATTGAAAAATGGCCCAAGTCAGTAACTCCATATCTTCAAGTGTCATCGAACGGCCCAAAGCACCTTCTGTACCATCAAACATTGCAGCTGTCTCTACCACGGCTTGTTGCTTGCTAGCGAGTTCCGCCACTTCAATGGCACCGTTAATTGCAGACATCACGGGTGCAAACGACTTCGTATCTGCTGACACATAAAACATGTCAGCATTCCCATAGGTTGCCGATCTACGTGTCAAATTAACCGATACTTTATACCGATTAGCCTCAAAAACAATATGATTATAATTGAAATCATGTGCATAGTGGAATAGTGAGGATATAAATTCCCCTGCGTCAAACTTTTCTTTTGCCATACTTTTGGACATCCCAACGGGTACGTCATTCCTTTAACTTAAATTCGTTCACCCTCTATTGTACAGATAAATCCACGGTCTGACCACTAATTCGCCCTATTTTACGATATCTTCACGTCAACCTATCGGTTAAGCACGGCTAATATGATATTATTTTGATACTAAATTGGGTAAATAATTTGTATTTTACACCATTTTAGCATAAAATAGAAGGATATTTTTAATAAATATGTTTGTAACGTTGTTAATTCAATAATAACGTATCAAAAATCAATCGGGGGATTTTATGGAAGACAAAGGAAAGACATTTTTCGGGCAACCTTTAGGACTGTCAACACTATTCATGACTGAAATGTGGGAGCGTTTCTCATACTATGGTATGCGCGCCATCTTGCTTTACTATATGTGGTTCCTCATCAGTACTGGTGATCTACACATTACACGAGCAACAGCCGCATCAATCATGGCAATTTACGCTTCAATGGTTTACCTTTCTGGTACGATCGGTGGTTTCGTAGCCGATCGTATCATCGGAGCACGTCCAGCTGTATTCTGGGGTGGTGTTCTCATCATGCTTGGACATATCGTGCTCGCTTTGCCTTTTGGCGCAAGCGCATTGTTTGGGTCAATCATCTTAATTATTATCGGAACTGGTTTCTTGAAGCCAAACGTTTCAACATTGGTTGGGACATTGTATGACGAACATGATCGTCGTCGTGACGCTGGTTTCTCAATCTTTGTGTTTGGTATTAACTTGGGTGCGTTCATTGCACCACTTATTGTTGGTGCTGCACAAGAAGCTGCAGGTTACCACGTGGCCTTCTCATTGGCAGCAATCGGTATGTTTATTGGTTTGCTGGTTTATTACTTCGGTGGTAAGAAAACATTGGATCCGCGTTACTTGCGCCCAACTGATCCACTAGCACCAGAAGAAGTTAAGCCATTACTTGTTAAAGTGGGCTTAGCGGTCGCTGGTTTTATTGCCGTCATCGTCGTGATGAATCTTGTTGGTTGGAACTCACTACCAGCTTATATTAACCTTTTGACAATTGTGGCAATCGCAATTCCAGTCTTCTATTTTGTTTGGATGATTGCTTCAGTCAAGGTTACGGCAACAGAACGTTTGCGTGTTGTATCATACATTCCACTCTTCATCGCCGCTGTTTTGTTCTGGGCGATTGAAGAACAAGGCTCAGTTGTGTTGGCAACATTTGCTGCTGAACGTGTTGATTCATCTTGGTTCCCTGTCTCATGGTTCCAATCATTGAACCCACTGTTCATCATGCTTTACACACCATTCTTCGCTTGGCTATGGACTGCCTGGAAGAAAAACCAACCATCATCACCAACAAAGTTTGCCGTTGGTTTGATATTTGCCGGCTTAAGCTTCTTGATAATGGCCATTCCTGGTGCTTTGTATGGCACAAGTGGTAAAGTATCACCACTATGGTTAGTTGGTTCATGGGCACTTGTTATCCTCGGTGAAATGTTAATTTCACCTGTCGGCCTATCCGTCACAACTAAGTTGGCACCAAAAGCCTTTAATTCTCAAATGATGTCAATGTGGTTCTTGTCATCAGCGGTAGGTTCTGCTTTGAACGCACAACTGGTGACGTTGTATAACGCCAAATCTGAAGTCGCTTACTTCTCTTACTTCGGATTAGGTTCTGTTGTACTTGGTATTGTTCTCGTCTTCCTATCAAAGCGTATTCAAGGTTTGATGCAAGGTGTTGAATAAATTGCATAAAAAAAGCGCTCATATATTGTGAGCGCTTTTTTTATGCTTAATTATTTCACATCGTCGGGCTTTGTCAGCAACTTTTTTCAGCAGCCTTGTCAACATTTTCATTAACTTCTTTAGCCTTATCAGCAGCTTTATCAGAGAAATCTTCAGCTTCAACTTGACCCGTCAGCATTCCGTGTCACATCGTCAGGCAGATTGACAGAACCATGAATCTGGGCATCACTGATATTTTTGAAACCAAACTCAGGAGTGCTAGAACGCCCTAAAATAATGAAGCCCAGTTCTTCAAGATTCTTGACATAGTTATCCGTTTCTTTAGCATGGTAACTTGTAAATAGGCGAGAATCTGCTGTTGAAGGCTCCCCAGCTTGCTCCTGACCTAAATCCTTCAGGAAAATTGGTACTCCTGAAAAAGGCTTATCAGAAAAATCTCGATTTTCTGCTTCTACCAATGCTTTCTCGTAACGTTGACTGACGATAGCATTGATTTTAGTATTCGTCCTCTCCGCTTCACTTATAGTATCCTTTACTAGCTCTCGAGGGCTTACCATCTTATTTTGCACGGCTTCAGCCATTGCTGTCACATCTGACCACTCATTTATTGTCATCTCATAATCTCCTGCTTCTATTATCTTCTAAATTATACTAAAAAAAACGAAACGCCTAAAACGTTCCGCCTTAAATCATAATAATTAGTCTTGCCAAGTTTCTTGGTTTTCTTTGAATTTCTTCAAGAGTTGAAGTCCGTCTGCAGTGATGTAACCTTTAACTTTAGCAACCTTAATCAACTCAGTGTAGTTTGAAAGAGTGACCAATTTCACACCAGCTTCTGCGAAGTTTTTCTCAGCTTTTGGCAATTCGTAAGTGAAGATAGCCACAACACCAATAACATCAGCCCCTTCACGCTCTGCAGCAGCGACAGCATCAAGTACTGACCCACCAGTTGAAATCAAGTCTTCAACAACAACCATTTTTTCGCCTTTAACCACACGGCCTTCGATCTGGTTACCAGCACCGTGATCTTTTGGCTTGCTACGGATGTAAGCAAATGGAAGGTTCATTTTGTCTGCAATGATCGCACCGTGAGGAATACCCGCAGTTGCAGTACCAGCAATTACTTCTACTTCCGGAAACTCTTCTTTAATCTTTTTCACGAACCCATTTTCAATAAGCGTACGTGTTTCAGGATAAGATAAAGTGATACGGTTATCAGTGTAGATTGGTGATTTAATTCCTGATGCCCATGTAAATGGCTCTTCAGGTTTAAGGTAAACCGCTTTGATATCTAGCAAGTCTGAAGCAATTTGTGATGCTAATGTCATAATTATGTTCCTCCGTAAAGCGTTTTCTATAGTTTATTATAACCCAATTCTTTCTATTTTTCTTAAGAAATCAGGTATTTTTGAAAATTTATTGATCGTTCCATTGGGCCTTGATGTCGTGATAAGCTGCCACTGGATCTTCAGCTTGCGTAATTGGGCGACCGACAACAATGTAGTCTGAACCAATTTGATGAGCATCAGCAGGTGTCATGACCCGTTTTTGGTCACCAACCGCTGCTCCTGCTGGACGAATACCAGGTGTCAAACAAACGAAGTCTTGGTTAGTTGCTTCTTTGATTTTGGCTACTTCGTGTGCTGAACAGACAACACCATCGAGACCTGCTTCAGCAGTTTTCTGAGCATAATGAACCACTGATTCTTGAAGTGTGGTTTGGATATTTTGAAAATCACGCATCTGCTCTTCAGACGTAGAGGTCAACTGGGTTACAGCAATCAAGATTGGTCCATCTCCCAAGCCTTCACGCGCAGCTTTCATCATCTCCACACCACCAGCCGCATGCACATTTGTCATATCAATGCCAAGGTTAGACAAGACACGCATAGCTGATTTGACAGTATTTGGAATATCGTGAAGCTTAAGGTCAAGGAAAACACTATGGCCAAGCTCTTTAACGTAGCGTACAATCTCAGGACCAGCCGCATAGTAAAGCTCCATACCAATCTTCACATAGAGCTTTTCATCAGCAGGAAACTTAGCAAGGAAAGCCTTCACATCCTCAAGAGTCGGGAAATCAAGGGCAATAACAGGACGATTTTCTCTCATTTCTTATATCCTTTCACACAAAAAACCTCCGCCAGTCAGCGAAGGTTGCACGAAAATAGGGCAGTCCCTACCCTTTAGTGATGCCGTAGCATCTCAGTACACCTTTCTCGCCTCTCTGGACTCGATTAAAGGTTCAGTTCAATTTGTTCTATTATAGCGCTTTTATATGGGATTGTCAAAAGGGAATATGAGTACGTTCTTTGAAAATACTTTTTCCTAGGCAAATATACCTATTAGCACTATATTATTTTCCCAACAAGTCTGTTCGAACTTCCTCACGCAAGTCCTCAAGAGTTGTGATGCCATACTTGTCCATGACTTCAGGGAGACGATCAATGATTTTAGGGCAGGCATAGGGATCTGCGAAGTTTGCTGTTCCGACACCGATGGCTGAGGCACCAGCGATAAACATTTCGATAGTTGCTTCGGCACTGTCTACGCCCCCCATACCGATGATTGGAAGGTCTGATGCAAGAGCGACTTGGCGGATGAGTTTAAGGGCTACTGGGAAGACAGCTGGTCCTGACATACCACCTTGACCATTGGCAATGATTGGTTTGCGAGTCGCCAAATCATAGCGTGTACCAACCAAGGTGTTAATCATGGTGAAACCTGTCGCACCGGCATCTTCGACTGCCTTGGCAACACTTGTAATGTCAGCCACGCTTGGTGTCAGTTTGACATAGACGGGCACATCAGAGTGAGAAACACTGGCTTTTACGGCTGCATAGGCAAGTTCTGGTACTTGTCCTATGAGAAGACCGTTATTGCCATGGTCCACGTTTGGACAGGAGATGTTAAGCTCGATTGCCTTGACGTTACTAGCTTTGGAAATCTTGTGAGAGACTTCTGCATATTCTTCGTTAGAAAATCCAGCCACATTCGCAATGATTGGCAACTCAGGATAATGTTCCTGTAACCATGGGAGTTTTTCAGACAAGATAGCATCAACACCCGGATTTTGCAATCCAATGGCATTAAGCATACCTGATGGTGTCTCTGCCACACGGGGTGTTGGATTCCCAAAACGCGGGTTGGCAGTTGTTGCCTTAATCATGATCGACCCTAGTTTGTTCAAATCATAGTACTTGGCATACTCTTGACCAAAACCAAAGCAACCAGAAGCTGGGATAATGGGATTTTTCAAATCGATCCCTGGAAGACTAATAGCTAAACGATTTTCTGATTTCATCTCTGACATGGTTACCTCCTAGACGATGACTTTTCCGGTAGGAAAGACTGGTCCCTCCTCGCAAACACGAAGATTTTTAGTATCCGTTTCTCCTTTAACGTGAACTACACAGGCATAGCACGCCCCCATTCCACAAGCCATACGAGCTTCCATAGAAACATAGGCGTGAGGATGATTTTCAAACTTGCTGTCAACATATTTGAGCATACCTGGAGCTCCGCAACTGTAAACGGCATCTGGTGTCCAGTCGAAGTTATCAATGACTGTTGAAACGTAACCCTTGATACCGTATGAACCGTCGTCAGTCGTCACATAAACATCACCACAAGCCCTGAGTTTATCCTCCAAAATAACGGCATTCTTATTGGCGAAACCAATTACTGATACGACTTCCACTCCCTTAGCCTTCAACTGCTTAGCCGTCTCAACCAAAGGTGGCACGCCAATACCACCACCAACAAGGAGAGCTTTCTGCCCAGCCTCAATAATAGAAATATCAAAACCATTTCCTTGAGGGCCCATGGTATCAATAGTTTGACCGGCTACCATCTTTGAAAGGATAGCTGTTCCCTCACGCTCCACACGATAGACAATGGTTGCCTCTTTTTTATTGTAGTCAATCTCTGAGATGGAAATCGGACGACGAAGAAGCTTGCTTGGGTCTGGCACTTTGAGGTGGATAAACTGACCAAGCTGCATATCCGCAACCATCTCCCCCTTAAGCACCATCTCAAAAATACGAGGTGCAATCTCACGCTGACTCACAATGGTTAAATCTTCAATTAAAATCATGACAACCCTTTCTATACTGCAAAATGTCATCAAAAAAACCTCACCATACGGCAAGGTCGCACAAAAAATCACAGGAGAAACCTGCTGTTTCAATCTGTCCGACCTTTTAAGCCTCTCTGGACTCATTTAAAGGTTATTTTGTGATTATTATAACCATTTTCAAGCGAGATGTCAAAGCAGAAAAGAAAAAACCAAAGCTCTTAAAACTAAGCTAAGGTCTCTCCAGCCTACAACTAGGCCATTTGTTTGATACATGCTCTATTATCAATCTTATTGAAACAGTCTGTCGTAGACCATAGTATGAGCCAACTGCTGACCATCACCGCCCAACAAATCAACCAATGCATAAGCAAACGCTAATGCTGTTCCGGCACCACGGCTAGTCACAATATTGTCATCCACGACCACTACGTCAGTTTGATGATCACCAGATGCAATTTGTTCCTCTACACCTGGGAAACAAGTAAATTTTCGCCCTTCAAGCAGGCCTGCACGTTCGAGAACAATTGGTGCAGCACAGATAGCAGCAACATATTTTCCAGCTTTAGCAACTTCTTGAAGAGAGGCAATCAAGGCTTGGTGATCACGTAGTTTAGTTGAGCCAGGCATGCCGCCAGGGAGAACCACCAAATCATATTCATTTAGATTACCATCAAATACGCCATCCATAGTGACTTGAATCCCATGAGAGCCTGTCACTGATGCACTTTCAAGTCCTAACATGCTACAGTCAAATCCAGCTCGGCGGAAGACATCCACTGGGCTCAAGGCTTCGATTTCTTCAAATCCGTCCGCAAATACTACTGCTACTTTTGTCATGATATACCTCCAATTTAGTTATCACAAGATTCTATTACTCCTTAAATTATAGCAGTTTTAGAAGCAGGAAACAAATTATAAAAATTGGACTTTGAGCACGAAAAAAGACAGTATGAGGACTGCCTTTGTCTTCTTATCTGAAAAAACTTGCTAAGATCCACAAGAGATAAATATGGGCTGGATAGAATATGTAGAAGAAATTCTTATTGCCACTACCACGCTCACCGTTGTAGAAATACATAGGAATCACAGCGAAGATCATCATCCACTGCACAGTTGTCGGATCAAAGAGATGGGTAATCACTGATATAATAGCTAATACGATAATTTGTGCGATACGATTGGTACGGAAAATATAGAATAGCAAACCAAGAATAACCATCACAAAGCCACCTTCAACCATGATAATACTTGGCACAAGTGACAAGATAGAGGCAACAATTTGCACAACAAGTGGGTTTGCATGTGGTATTTCATTTATACCTGCCAGGACTACAACTGGAATAGATGAAAGAATTGGCAAGAGAATGATGGCGTTGCCAATGGTCATGAACCAACTCATGTAGAGGAGACGTCTGAGGTAGGCCAATCGATCATGAGTATAATGGAAACTATCAGCTGCTAGAAAAAGGAAGATAGGAAAAACCAAACGCCCTAACATAGTTAACCATAGTGGCACTCCCATACCCTCAAACATCTGATGGATGTGATCCAAAACACATAAGTACAATAGCTAGGTATTTCAAATTAGTCGCATTACATAGCTTTCTAATATTATTCATTATAATACTCCTTAAATTTTAAGCGTATTAAATGATACCATAACTAGAATATAATTCAAAAGAATATTTGAAGAATTTTGATATGTTTTAGCTACTTATGTCATACCATTTTTTATGATAATTTATAATAAATTAAAATAATCAGTTTAGACTCTCGACCCTCCCCAAACATTTCTACCGGATTTATGCTATAATGGTTAAGCATTTTATATATTATCACAATTAAAATAACAACCATTACCACTAACAAGAAAGGAAGTGCATCATGTCTTTTGACGGCTTTTTTCTTCATCATATGACGGCCGAGTTACGTGAGCAGGTGCTTTACGGGCGTATCCAGAAGGTTAATCAGCCTTTTGAGCGTGAATTGGTGTTGACCATTCGTAACAATCGTCAGAATTACAAGCTTTTGCTTTCGGCTCACCCTGTCTTTGGGCGTATCCAGACAACCAAGGCAGAGTTGCCAAATCCTCAGAATCCAAACACCTATACCATGATTATGCGTAAATACCTTCAGGGAGCTGTTATTGAGGATATCCAGCAGCTGGAAAATGACCGTGTTCTTGAGATTTCCGTGTCTAACAAAAACGAAATCGGTGACAGTGTTAAGGTTACTCTTGTTATGGAAATCATGGGGAAACACTCCAACATTATCCTTATTGACAAGAACGAGAACAAAATCATAGAGTCTATCAAGCACGTTGGTTTCTCGCAAAATAGTTACCGAACTATTTTGCCTGGCTCTACCTACATTGCTCCGCCAAAGACAGATGCTAGAAATCCTTTCGATATTTCAGACGAAAATCTCTTTGAACTCTTACAGACGGAGGATTTGTCAGCTAAAAACCTTCAAAAACTCTTCCAAGGGTTGGGGCGTGATACGGCTAATGAATTATCAGCTTTATTAGAGACTGATAAACTCAAGAATTTTCGTGACTTCTTTAATCGCGAGGTCGAACCTAATCTTACGACTAAGGCATTTTCAGCTGTAAGATTCTCAGATAGTCAGGACCAACCTGAGTTTGAGACCTTGTCAGAGCTTTTGGACTACTACTACTTGGACAAGGCGGCGCGTGACCGTGTGGCTCAACAGGCTAGTGATTTGATCCATCGTGTGCAAAATGAACTGGAAAAAAACAAGAAGAAACTTGTTAAACAAGAAAAAGAGCTTGCTGCTACTGAAAATGCTGAGGAGTTCCGTCAAAAAGGTGAACTTTTAACAACCTTTCTGAGCATGGTGCCAAATGACAAGGATAGTGTAGAACTAGACAACTACTATACTGGCGAAAAGATTACCATTCCTCTAAATGTGGCTCTAACGCCTAACCAGAATGCTCAGCGTTACTTCAAGAAATACCAGAAACTCAAGGAAGCTGTTAAGCACTTAACTGGTTTAATTGAAGAAACCAAGCAAACCATTAACTATTTGGAAAGTGTCGAGTTCAGTCTTTCTCAAGCTAAAATGGATGAGATCGAAGACATTCGTGAGGAGCTTGTACAAGCTGGCTTTATGAGGCGTCGTTCAACTGACAAACGTCAGAAACGCAAGAAACCTGAACGTTATCTAGCTTCTGATGGCAAGACCATTATCATGGTTGGTCGTAATAACCTACAAAACGAGGAGTTGACCTTCAAGATGGCTAAAAAAGGTGAGCTCTGGTTCCACGCCAAGGATATTCCAGGTAGTCACGTGGTCATCAAGGACAATCTTAACCCAACCGATGAAGTCAAGACTGATGCGGCAGAACTAGCTGCCTACTACTCTAAGGCTCGTCTATCAAACTTGGTTCAAGTAGATATGATTGATGTTAAGAAACTCAACAAACCAACAGCAGGTAAGCCTGGATTTGTGACTTATACGGGACAAAAAACCTTACGTGTCACACCAACTGAAGAAAAAATTGACAGCATGCGAATGAAATAAATTGAACATTCCACCAACCATTATGTAATGCCTAGTGGTTGTTAATGCTAGTTTAATTGTAATAAAAAAGGAACTTAGTAGGTTCCTTTTTTTCATTATATTAGTAGTTTATTTTATATTTATTATTCAATACATATTCTTGTGATAATCTTGAGTATTTTTTGTAAACTTAAAATTTTTGTAAAATCCAATTACACTACCTATTGTAAAACACAGAAAAATAAATGAAATCACCCATATTATTGAGTCTGAAGAAGCATCATAAGTTAATGGAACAGTAATTAAATACACAAGAAGTGCTATTGGTAAAAATGATAAAGTAACAGAAGCATGTTTGATACGTTTGTTGTCATCAATACTGTTAATATCTACAAATCAGCCTACAGGAAGAAATCGCATCCAATATTTAAACTTTTGAGCTTGAGACTGGCTAACTTTTTCTGAGAACAAGTTTGTTATAACTTTATAATAAGCTAATGCTACTAAGTATATAAGTTTTACAAAGAGCAAAGAAAAGACTGTTAGTAGTCTTATAATCAACATGATATAACTAAAATCTTCATTGAACCTTGAATTTTTTGACATTTTCTTTCCTCATTCTATTTTTTGGAGGGCTTCTATTCCATCTCATTTCTGAGACCAAGAGCCAGTACACTCCTCCCTATATTTACTTACAGCTTCCAATGATTGCGGCCGGTTATATCCATATGTCACAAAAGCTCAACCGCTATCTAAAGTCTATGAAAAAGTCATCCTAGGGTGACTTTTTATTATTGTTTCACAGTTACTCTCTTGTTATAATAGTACTATAAAAAATTCGTCAGTTGATCTTTTACGAGGCCCAATTTTGAGGTCTCTTTTAATCTTTGCTCTGCCTACTCTAGTTTCTAATATTTTCCAGCAGCTCTACAATACTGCTGATGTCATGATTGTGGGACGATTTATAGGACCTGATGCCTGGGCTGCTGTTGGGGCTTCCTCTTCTATTTTTGATTTGGTAATCGGGATTTGCCCTTGGTGTTGGAAAATGGTATGGGGGTTGTTATTGCACGTTATTATGGTGCGCAAAAATATGATAAGCTTCGTCAATCTGTAGCTGCCACACTTGTTATTGGTCTAGGCTTAAGTGTCTTAGTTATGTTTTTAGGGCATTTTGGTCTTTATCCTTTGCTAACTTTTTAGGAACTCCTAGTTCTATCATTAGACAGTCCTACCAGTATATTTCTATGATTGTGTCTTGTGTTGGGGTAAGCTTGGGTTATAATCTGTGCGCAGGGCTTCTTAGGGCGGTTGGGGATAGCCTCACAGCTCTCTATTTCCTGATTTTTTCAGCCTTAGTTAATATCATTTTAGACTTTTTTATTACATAGCTCCATCTTGGCGTACAATCAGCAGGCTTAGCGACTATTATCTCACAGGGTCTGTCTTTACTATATTAAGAAAAAGGTGACCTTTCTCCTACTACATAAGTCTGACTTTGTTCTTGATTCAAGCCTTTATCTGGACCTTTTTGGACAAGGAATGGCCATGGGCCTCATGAATTCCATTGTTTCTATTGGAACTGTGACCTTACAGTACGCCATTAATGGCTTCTGCCCTCTCATCATTAGTGCTCAGGTGGCAGCAAGACGAATTATGTCCTTTGCGGTTCTACCCTTACCTCCCTTGCTGCTGGGTGACGACCTTCACCTCACAGAATTTCGGAGCCCAACAGTTTAAACGTATTGTTGAAGGGTCGAAACAGTCATGCCTTGTCTTTATCATTTGGTCCATTATTGCTTGTGTCCTACTCTATATGATAAGTCCCTTCTTGGCTGGTCTTATTTCTAGGTCTGATTGTGAACCATTGCTTTGGATTCCTATGACTATTCAGCTCTATTTTTCTTTGAGAAACACACCAGACGTTTGTTTGTCAGCTAGATCCCTTTTTAGTTTAATTCAATCCCCATTCATCAGCTATTTGTTTCATAATTATTTCTTGCGACACAATGCTAAATCCAAGCATATAAGTTAAATAATCTGCATAGATAGCCTTATTATTTTGAACAGCTTTAAGCTTACTCCAGATAGGTGAGTTTTTAAGTTGGAACATATCATCTGGATTATAGGTTTCGCACGATTGAACTTATAAATATCATACAGGTAACCAAGATGCCCGTAAGTATAGTAACGGATTTCATTGACAGTCACGCTCAAATACATAAGTTTTTGGAAGCTAAATTTAGCTTTGACATTTTCCGCAAAAACAGCCTCCTTAGCATCAACTCTATCGAGATCTTTCTTCATTTCATCACGTTTGTCAAAGATGTCTGCTTTTCATTTGTGTTGCTATAAATAGCCAACAGTTGGTGCAATCTCAGACAAATCTTCATAAAGATCCTTTCGCTCTCCTGTCATAAGGATTAAATCAGGTTCTAACTCAACAATCTTTTCTAAATCTGGATTTTCCTGCCAACCCACTGAAATCACTTTTTTATTCTTGTATTGTTTCTTAAAAAGGGTTGAAAAATCTTGACTTCCAGTTTGACCGGTTGTCTCACCCCTTATAGGAGTTATATCTAATGGGTCTAAAATTTCACCATAGAGGTGGTCGAGGATAACGATATGTTTGGAAGCTTTTTTTCAACTCCACCCTATCAAAATCAAGCACAATCGTCTTCTCTTTGAAAGTCTGACTTATATTGTTTGACTTTGCATTTTGTCCTATCATGATATAATAAACAAATAACATTGTATTGGAGAATCATATGACATTTACACACATTTTCTTCGACCTTGATGGTACTCTTATAGATAGTTCCGAGGGCATCCACAATGGTTTTGTCCAAACCTTTGAAAGACTGGGCCTACCTGTTCCTAGCGACCAAAAAATTCGAACCTTTATGGGACCACCTCTAGAAGTGACATTCAAAGAAGAAATTAGCGAAGAAGGTGCTGCCCAAGCTGTCAAAATTTATCGTGACTATTATGAGACCAAAGGACAGTTTGAAGCTCACCTCTACGACGGTATAAAAGAGGTTCTAGAAAAGCTGAGTCACGATCCAAATAAGAAAATCTATATTACGACTTCCAAAAATGAGCCTACCGCTCTGGAAATGTGCGAGTACCTTGGCATCACTGAGTTTTTTGACGGTATCTATGGGGCCACACCTACTGCTTTCCACAAGGCTGACGTCTTGCAGCGTGCTATCACTGAAAATAATGCGAATAAGGACAGTTCTGTCATTGTTGGTGATACCAAGTTTGATTTGATTGGTGGAAAAACAGTTGGCATCAAAACAATAGCGGTTACCTGGGGATTCGGGACTAACGAAACCTTATTAGCTGAAAATCCAGATTTTGTAGCTGAGACTACCCAAGAACTTTGGGATATTTTGAAATAATAACTTACATCTAAAAAGAGCACGATTATATAGTCATGCTCTTTTTTCTATTGAATTAGGATTACATCTGGACAATGATATCCAGACAAAGCTCTAAAGCCTTATCAAAAGCCTCTGAGCCCCAATCTCGTTGATCGTAATTGTCAATATCTGCAAGGGAATCTGCCGTAAAGAGTAGTAATCCCCAAATAGCTCCTCGAAGTTGAGCAACTGCTGCAAGTGCAGAACATTCCATCTCTACAACACTACAGCCCTCTTCAATACGATAGGAAACCTTATCTGGTGTTTCTCTATAAAAACCATCTGTTGACCAGGTCATGACCTCTTCATAGGGGATTTTCTTTTGTTTTAAAGTTTTCTCAATAGCTTCCAGAGCTTGTTTATTCATGTCTATATAGCGGGATGGCGCAATATAGTGGTAACTCGCTCCTTCATCCCTCAACGCTCTAGTAGGAATCAAAAAAACATTTTCCTTCATGTTTACCAAAACGCCACAAGTTCCAGTTGAAATGATTTGTTTTACGCCATAACCAATTAACCAATCAAGAAATTGTGCAGCTGCAGCTGATCCAACTGGAGCTTGAGCCAAGCAAATCTCCTCCCCATTGTAAGTCATAACAAATATGGGATAAGTTTTGGTCGCGGAGACAAACTCTCCAACTTTATCAGCCTCAACAGCGTTCGCATAGCGTTCAATCTCTTCTTCTAAAAAGGCGTAAATACACCTAGCCGGCAAGTCTAAATCTAAGTCCTCATGTGTCGGCATAATCACAGCCTGAGGACTATCATCAAACTCTAAAATTGGGATTTCATGTTTATGTATCATCTGTTGCCTCCTAAGTTTTAAGAATTATTATATCAAAAATTTAAACTGATTATATGATTTCATAAAATCTATTAGCTTATAATCAAGAAAAATAGATGATTAAATCATAACACCTAAAAAAGACATGAATCTGTTTTAGTCAGAAACATGTCTTATTTGTGTTCTATTCAAGAAAGATTATTTCAATCATCTTTTATTGTCTCACGAAATCTTCTGATGTTAAGAACCTATGCACGATACTCTGAAATAATCTCTCCTATCCAGTTTTTAAAAGGATTGTGAGAATGAAGATTCTTGATAATAACAAATAAATAGAATTTATAACTTTTCTTCATCTCCTCACCTTTAATCATCATCTTCTAGTACTAGATTCTCATCCTCATAAAAAACGACTTTCCCATCTTTTACTTTAAAAGAATAACTGATTTAATCTTGATTCTCACCCTTGGTATTGGAATAAAAGAAATTATATTCACCATTCGGAAGATCACTAGCATCTAACTTTTTAGCCGCATCTTTCATATCTTGTGATTTGACTGTTATCTTTTCATCGATATAAATGACCATCTCAATCAACTCTTTATCAATCAAGGTTTGGTATGAAATTTGATAGTAACCTGCAAAGTCCTTCTTACCTTCTTTGAGATTGTCTGAGGATAAGGTATCCAGATTTTTCTCCTTTTCATCATGACTGAAGTTAGATAGAAAACTAAATGAACTAATAGGAAGACCGAGTTTTTGTTTCTTCAATTGTTTTTTAATTTTCTTCTCAACCTTTTGGACAGATTTCTGCTTCAAAAACGATTCCTTATATTCTGGAACATTGCCATAAGAGTCACTTGATCCTTCTTCATGAATAGCCGTATTTTCTCTAATACTACTTTCTGGTCATCGTTAGTTTTATCAGAATAGGTATAAGTTACGTGGTAAGTTGGTATTTCTAAGGCTGTCCAATATAATTTAGTGATAGTAACCTTACCATGCAGACCCACTTTATTACAATTCTCGACAATAACTCCTCTGACCTTGTTATAATCACTAGACTTCATCTTTCTGAACTCCATCAAAAACAAGGCTGTAAATATTATGAGAAACAAAAGTAAACGATTACATTATCTTATCTTTATTTAACATTCTTTACATGAAATGTCAGATGAAATTGGATTCGTTCTTTTACTTCTCTTCTCTGCCAACCCAATCATTGTATTAAAAAAATCTAGTAGACAGCCTCTACTAGATTTTTTTATATTCTTATCAACTCATTTTCCCCACAAGAAAGCATTTAGAGGCTTATCGACCAAGGTTGTTTCATGGAGTTTACTGTGTTGGCCGTTAAGACCTGTGATTTTCTTTTCTTGGTAGGATTTGACATGACCTTTAAGCAGATAGGCTAGGGATTGACTGGATAGATTGGTCACGCGCTCATCACTCTCTTTACCTGTATTGCCATAGATGTTGAGGACTTCAACTTGTCCTTGAGGATAGTTGTCTCCAAGAGACAAGAGCTCCTCATATGACCCGGTCATGCTAGTTGGTTTTCCTTCGCCATCTAGAGAGTTTTCTTCCGGTTCATCCATGCCGATAATCCCGTTAAAGTGACCGGCGATATCCACTTGTTTGACTAGTTTAGGCAGACTGGTATCACTGCCATGCTGGAGCATATAATAGACGATAGCTATATTGCCGTAGGAGTGACCAACCATGTTCATCTCAGTGATTTCGTAGGTATCCTGGAGAGCTTTGACGACAGCATAGGCATAGTTGCTCTGGTCCTGAGTGCTGGCCCCTCAATTATTGTCAAAATTGACTAGGACAATCGGATTGACCGCATCTTTTTGAATAGTCCCTTTCAGAGTAACGGTCCCATCTTCAGCCACATTGGCTTCGATAATGGTTTGGGTCACGCCAGATTTTTTAGCTGCATTAGCCATGTGTCTTTCCGCATGACTGCTTGAGCTCTCCCAACCATGGAAAAAGATGGTTGGACGGCTTGATTGAATAAATGTTTTTCTTGCTTCTGCTTTTACGGCCTGCGCTTGGTTTTGGGAAATAAAATACCAAACACCTACACAAACAAGACCAAGTATTGCTAAAAGACTGAAAATAAGAGTTTTTTCTTCATATATACCTTTCTGATTTGCTTTATGTAAGAGCTAAATGGTCATAACTTTTTTACTTGCAATACTGATTACGAACTCATTCATCTTACATGTTTTCCTTAATGAAACGATTCATCTCTTCAAACGGAATCACGTTCACCTGGTCATAAAGGTCTGTGTGACTAGCCCTTTCGACTGTAATCATTTTTTGTCTCCTTTGCAACATATAAAAAGGCTTGGAAACACAGCTCTCTTGCATTACCAAGACTTTTGTATAACTTAACTAATCTAAAACAATCATAGATTTAATAGACTTGCGTTCATCCATATCTTTATAAGCCTGATTAATATCTTCCAATTTATAACTTGTCGTAAAGACTCGGCCTGGATTGATGTCACCATCAAGAACAGCTTTTAACAAAACTTGTTTATCATAGGTTGTGACAGAGGCTACCCCTCCCGCCACTAAAATATTTTGGGCAAAGGTCGAACCAAGGGAACGGTTATTATAATGAGGCACACCGACAAATCCCATACGACCACCGTTATGGAGGACACCAAGAGCTTGTTCTACTGCTGCTTCAGTACCGACACATTCGAGAGCTGCATCTGCTCCTCCCCCAAGGATTTCACGGACTTTGTCAATGCCTTTTTCGCCACGCTCAGCTACAACCGCAGTCGCACCTGACTCCAAAGCCATCTTTTGATGATCTTCGTGACGGCTCATAAGGACAATTTGAGAAGCTCCACGCATCTTAGATGCAATGACAGCACATTGACCAACAGCCCCATCTCCGATAACGACAACCTTATCACCCTTTTGTACATTAGCCACACGCGCAGCATGGTAACCCGTCGGCATAACATCAGCAAGTGTCAAAAGTGACTTGAGCATGCCTTCGCTATAATCTGAGGGTTGCCCAAGAATTTTGACAAGGGCCCAGTTGGCAAAGTGGAAACGGATATACTCAGCCTGCACGCCCTCAGACCAGTTATTACCTGAGTGGTTATCACAAGAGCCGTCAAAACCAGCTCGACAAGCATCACACTGACCACACCCATGTGTGAAAGGTGCAATGACAAAGTCTCCTGGTTTTACCGTAGTAACTTGCTCACCAACTTCTTCGACAATTCCGATAGCCTCATGACCACTATTTCTATGTCCCTCTTCCATTTCCGGATTACGGTAACTCCAAATGTCAGATCCACAAACGCAAGTACGTACTATCTTGATAATGGCATCATCTGCTGCCACGATTTGCGGGCGATCAATTTCTGCCAGCCCCACTTGTCCAGCTTTGGTATAAACTGCTGATTTCATATATCTACCTCTATTTCTTTAGTTATAGTTAGTATACACTTTTAGGCAAGCTTTAGCTCACATCATGCCCTCCAAATTACTTTCAAACAATAGCAACTAATCATATTTTTTTCCATACTTCTTTTCAAGCATTTTCTTAAATAGATATGGCATCTTGACATTTTCTAGACCTTTTTTAGCAATCAATTTCTTGACGAAATCGGGCATTTGAATATCCTTTTCCTCATCCAAAATCTGACCTGTGCTAGAAGGAGTTTCCAGCTCATCAAAGGTCTCAAGCTGAGGTTGATAGTAACTATAGTCACCGTCTATATGAGACTGAATAGCCGAAAGAAGGGCCTTGATTAAACGAGGATCGCGATTTGGCATGGGAGGTCTGTGATAGGCTACACCTAGCTCTTGGCAAAGTTCCTTACATTCCACATCATTATCAAAAAGAACCTCAATATGCTCACTAATAAAGACAATAGGGACAAAAATATAGTGGTCTGGGTGTTCACGCTCATCTCGTAGATATTCTAAGACATCAGGCTTAATCCAAGGAATACCTATATCACTCTCACTCTGCCAAGTATTAGTGTACTGCTCTTCTCTAAGTCCTAAATCCTCCGCAATCAAGCGACTATTATCATAAATCTGGTCGATATAAGGGTCACCAAAATCTAGTGCCAAAACTGGGACACTGTGAGCTGAAAAAATCACCTTATAACTGTCGTCTCCAATCTGATCTAAAATCTTTTGGATTTCATCAGCCCAATAATGAAGAAGAGAAGGTTCGCGGTACCAGTCCTTGATAATTTGGAACCTAATATGCTCACTTTCTAAAAATTTCTCATATCCCATGACAGAATAGTAAGAATAATGGGGCTCTAAAATCAAGCACAAACATTCTTCAATTCCGTCATTCTCCATCTGTGTAATCACATCTGTAATGAAAGGTCGTGAAAATTTATTGGCAAAGTAAACCGACACTTGTTCTCCAAGAGCAGAAGCAACCAAATCCACCTCTTCTCTGGTTATCCTTTGGAGTGGAGTTCCACCAATTCGGAGGTAATTGTCATGTAAAGTCTGAATTTTATGTGGTTCAGGACGAACACCACGCCGTATATTCGTGAAAAACTCCGCTACTCCTTCATAGGTAATCTCTTCTGGTGACCCAAAGGTCATCATCAACACAGCTCTCTTACTCATAATTAATCCTTGTTCTACATTTGTTCTATTTTATCATGAAAAGGATCACTTTAGGGAACTTGGTATCAAAATAACTCTTAAAGGTAGACTCTAAGAGTTTAAAAACAAACCTTAATGATGGTGTTGCTGCTCACTTTCTGCTTCTAGCTCTTCGATATTTCGCTTGTGAGCTTGGTGGGTTGCCAAGTCTTCATCAACTTCGATGGTGACATTTTGAAAGCCACTCTCTTTGAGCAAGTCTCGGATAGACTCTTTACAGACCTCGATATGTTTGACATGCTCCAGACAAACATGGACAATAGCATTTTTCTCCAAGCCGTCCATGGTCCAAAGATTAAGCTGATTGATACTAGCAACATTATCCAACTGCTCTAAGTCATTCTTAACTTGCTTGATATCTACCCCTTCTGGCACAGCATCCAGGAAAATCTTGAGCGTTCTCCAAAAACGTGGAATGGCTTTAGACAGAATAAAGAAGGAAATAGCAAGAGACAAGAGGGGATCTAGGATATACCAGTCCGTAAATCGGAGGACAATGGCCATCAGGATGACAGCCAACCAACCTAAGGTATCTTCCAAAAAATGCAGGCTGAGAATAGACTCATTCTTGGTCTGACCCTTACGAATGACCAGACTCGCCAGCAGATTGACACTGATAGCAATAATTCCCAACCAAAGAAGCCCTTCGTCATTGACGGGTTGTGGGTGGAAAATCTTGCTTACATTTTCTAAAATCACCATACCAGACCCTGTCATCAGAATGACTGCCGTTACCAAAGCCCCTAATAAGCTAAAACGCTTGTAGCCTAGGGTATAGCGACTATCTTCTTCACGATTGGAGATTGTTTCTAGAAAGGCCGAGAGGCCAATGGCTAGATCATCCCCCAAGTCATGGACAGAGTCAGCGAGAACAGCACTGGAAACAAAGATTCCCCCTGCAATAAACTCAACAATGGCAAAGCTTAGATTCAAGAAAAAAGCCATCCAGACTGCATATTTTGAACTCATTTTTTACCTTCCTTTGGTATAATAGATTCACGAACATCATATTCAATATCTATTATCCAATACTACCAACAGAAAGGATAGGGGCAAACCGTTCGCTGTGTACGTTACTGAACAGTTTGTTCATAGTGTCCATATGACTGCACAAGATCGTCGCATTACCAAGACTAGAAAAGCCATCTATCAAGCTTTCTTGTACTTACTTAACCAAAAAGATTATGAGGCCATCACCGTTCAGGAGATTATTGACTTGGCTGATGTGGGGCGTTCGACCTTTTACAGTCATTATGAGAGCAAAGAGTTACTACTGGATGAGCTCTGCCAAAAGCTCTTTCACCATTTGTTTGAGCGTACTCAATACCTCTCTCCACAAGACTACCTGGCCCATATCTTTCAACATTTCAAGAAAAATCAAGACCATGTAACCAGTCTCTTGCTTTCAAAAAACGATTATTTTATCCGGCAGCTGCGAAAAGAACTGGAACATGACGTCTATCCAATGGTAGCTGATGAACTGATTCAATCACACCCCAACATTCCTCACTCATATCTCAAGCACCTGGTTGTAACCAACTTCATTGAAACCCTGACCTGGTGGTTGAAAAAAGGCAAGTCCTACAGCGAGCAGGAAGTAGTCCAGTTTTATTTGGAGATTTTAAACGTCGCTTCTAACTAAGGTGCGACTTTACATCATGTATCATAGAAAGGAAAACTATGCTCCTCCTCATTCTTCTTGGTATTTTCACAGCTTTCTTATCCCTTGCTTTTGCTCTTCTTCATTTAATGGCCAGTCTTTCAGAATTAAGAAAGCACAAGAATACTCTAGGAAATCGGCTTCTCCTTATCGGAAGCAACCTTGCGACCTTCTCTCATCCTTTACTTCCTTTTGCCAATTGTTGCTTTATTCCTTTGGCTGATCGGAGTTAGCTTGATTTGCTACGGAGCCTATTGGAATGGCAAGCATAAAGGAAATTTCCATCTAGTAGCCCACTACCTGATTCGGATCGGAATCGCTCTGGTAATTACGATTTTATTAACTCTTGTATAAGAAAAGATCAAGTTTTATTAATGAAAACTTGAGCTTTTTTCTTATATTTATGATATTAAACATTCTGCTTTTCTTTAAACATTTTGACCTTTTCTTGGCAGTAATTCATTAATTTCTGTGTTTTTTCAAATGAGTAGACTTTTTCAGATACCGACTTGACTTTCTTTTCATCAAAGTAGTAGCCAGTCAAGCCACTGACTTCCTCTGATAAGGTGAGATAATAGCCTGTTTCGATTCCCTGATCTAGATCTTTTGAAAGAGACTTCATCAAGCGTCCGAAGAGAGACTTTTCCGTCTTTTTATCACTAGAATTATTCCCTAAGTTGGTTAAAATCAAGCCGGGATGGTAGGCATTAATAGTGGTATTTGAACCTTTTAAAAAGAAATCTCTTGCTAGATAGCGTGTCATCCAAATGGTGTAGAGCTTGGAATTATTGTAGGCCAAACCGGGATTGTATTCTTTCTCAAAGCCAAAGTCCAAATCCTTCACTTTCGCAAAATGGTGCATATAGGAAGAGGTATTGATAACAAGGCCATCAGGCAATTTTTCTAACAAGGGGATTAGCTCTGTTATAAAAATATAGGGAACCAGAACGGATAACATGAAAGTTAGTTCGACATTTTCACCACTCGCTTTTCGCTCTTTCCCTGCATACAGACCTGCATTGTTAAATAAGATATCAATCCTTTGAAAGTCTCGCTTGATTTCCTCCACAAATCGATAAACATTATCTAATTTTGAAAAATCAGCCAAGTAGCTAGACACTCTGCCTCTCAAGGAGACTGCCCGAACCTCCTGAGTAGCCAATTCCAGCTTTTGAGGATTGCGACCGTGGAGGATGATATGATAGCCTTCACTAGACGGTTTCTTTGCTAGATGCTTACCGATACCGTCCGTAGCACCTGTTAGATGTAGGAAGTAATAACGATCGTCAAGATATCACAACACTTGTTGTCAATGATAAAGATCAAAAAACACTTCAAAATTACATCAAACTCAATCATCGTGAAACTGGTCAGAAGCTTGATTTGACTGAAAAAGGCATTATTATCTCAGAGAAATTGGCGGACCTAGCTGGTATTTCTGTAGGTGATGAAGTAACCGTTCAAAATAGCCAGGACAAAGACATCAAACTCAAAGTTGCTGGTATTTCTGAGATGTACATGGGGCACTTCATCTTTATGAACGAATCTACTTATAAGGATGCTTTCGGAAAAGAGGCTAGCCAAAATGCTACGATACTTACACTAAAAGATCATTCAGACAAAAATGTTGAGCAAACAGCCAGTCGATTTATGTCTCTTGATGGTGTAAAAGGGGATGTCCAAAATACTACTCTAAAGGCACAAATTAAGACCATCGTCAACTCACTTAGCCGTGTTATGGGAGTTTTGATTGGTGTTTCTATTCTTCTTGCTTTTGTTGTTCTCTTCAATTTAACGAATATCAATGTGGCAGAGCGTATCCGCGAATTATCAACCATTAAGGTTCTAGGTTTCTTTAATAAAGAAGTGACGCTCTACATCTATCGAGAAACAATTTATCTTTCTATCATTGGTATCTTGGTTGAATTCGGACTTGGTTTGGGACTGCATCAATACATGGTAGATGTTATCCCACCTGAAAATATTATGTTCAATCCAAATCTTGGCTGGCTCATCTACGCTGTTCCAACACTAGTAATCATTATCATTCTGACAGGTCTGGGTATCTTTGTGAACCAACACCTTAAGAAAGTCAATATGCTCGAGGCTCTAAAATCTGTTGAGTGAGATATGCTATAACTTAATAAATAAAACGGAAGAGTTAGGACCACTTCGTCGTTTTAAAACAAGATACTCCCCTATGTCGAATAGGGGAGTATCTTGGCTCTATAATTTCTGTAGTGGGTAAAACTACTGTAGAGATTATAGAGCTTTTTGAGTGTACACAAAAAGTCCCATAAGAACTATAATGAAAAGCAACCAAACCATCATTAGGAAAAACTCATGAGGCTTATTAAGAATACCACAGAATTAATCGGAATTAAAGACCAAAATATCAAGATTTCACTTGTTTTTGAAACTGATACTCGTATCGAGATTCAAGCAAAACTCGATTACCCTGCACCATCATGTCCTCATTGCCATGGAAAGATGATCAAGTACGATTTTCAAAAGCCTTCTAAAATCCCTCTTCTCGAGCAAGCGGGAACACCAACTCTACTACGTCTGAAAAAACGTCGTTTCCAGTGTAAAAATTGTAGAAGTGTCACGGTAGCTGAGACATCTATCGTTGAGAAAAACTGCCAAATCTCCAATCTAGTCCGACAAAAAGTTACACAACTCCTAACTGAGAAAGTGTCACTAACTGATATTGCAAGAAGACTTCGCGTGTCGACGTCCACTGTCTATTGTAAGCTTGATCAGTTTACTTTCAAGGAACATTATGACAAACTCCCTGCTGTTATGTCCTGGGATGAGTTTGGGTTCAAGAAAGGGGAATTGGCTTTTGTGGCGCAGAATTATGAGACAAACGAACTCATAACCATCCTTGATAATCGCCGCCAAACTACTATACGAAACTACTTTTTGAAGTATCCATTGAAAGTCCGACAACAGGTACAGTTTATCACGATGGATATGTCTGGAGCTTATATTCCACTGGCTCGCAAGCTCTTTCCAAACGCAAAAATCGTTCTTGATCGTTTCCACATCATCCAGCACCTTGGACGTGCCTTTTTAAAGACAAGAATTGCAATTATGAACCAATTCGATAAAAAGTCACTACCCTATCGAGCCTTGAAAAATCACTGGCGACTCTTCCAAAAGGACAGCTGTAAGTTATCTCTCAACTCTTTTTATTCAAAGACTTTCCGCCAAACTTTAGCACCACATGAAGTTGTTAAGAAGACACTAGTCTTTTCAAAAGAGCTTACTGACTACTATACACTTTATCAGCTTTTGCTTTTTCACTTTCAGGAGAAGAGAGTAGGTGAGTTCTTTGACCTGATAGAGGAAAATAGAAGCAAGGTCAATCACTATTTTCAAACGGTCTTTAGGACTTTTCTTAGACACAAGCAATACATCCAAAATGCACTAGAAACAGACTATTCAAACGCAAAACTGGAAGCTACTAATAAGTTAATTAAAGACATTAAACGCTTGGGCTTCGGTTTTAGAAACTTCATCAACTTTAAGAAACGTGTCTTCATCACACTGAACATACATAAAAAGAGGACCTATCCGGTCCTCTCTAGATGTTAGCTTTTCGTCACCCACTACAGTTGACAAAGAGACAGTATCTTATTTATATGCTTATTCAGCCTTAGTAATATCTTTACGCATTTCATCAACATTGAATTTAGCAAAGAGATATTGACGGTCTTGAACTGGGAAGCGTTGATCGAGTTGGTCAACTGGTCCAACTTCAATAATACCATTCTCGATAACAAAATCCATAACGTGACCACCGAATGTCAAGTCATCTGAAATAAAATGGAGATGGTAACCAGCAACACTCACACCGTGGAACATTTCAGGTGTCCAGATACCAACGATTGTACCTGAAATATTATCAGATTCATACTCTGGTTGATGAGTCGCAACTTCAGCAAATTTCGTATCAGGAGTAGACTTAGGTATCATGCGGACATGCATGTGCTTAAAATGCCCTTTAATCTTGATGGAACGGAAGAGATTAACCCCATCATAGTAAGATTCAATACGATCCTCAAGTTCTTTATCAGTCATTTCAAAACGTTGACGGAAGATAACTTCAGCTTGGTGAGGTACGACTGCTGCATAGGGAACTTTTTCATCTGGAGAAACTTCTACCACTTCGACTTTACCTTCAGAGCCTTTAGCTTGATAGGCTTTACCGTCAAGAACAATCAACTCACCATCGATAGAATCTAATGTTCCGAGACCCAAGTCTCCATGCTCTAACAACTCTCCAACGGTTAAAGTACCTCCATAAAGCCCAGCCATCAAGGCTCCCAAAGTATTATATTGAAATAATTTTATGGCTTCAGACATGTCTACACCCTCTTTTTAGTAAAATTCATCTGGCAAAATAGTTTCGCCGAGTTTAATGTTATCTTTATAGTCAATTGGAACATCAATAAGGACTGGTCCATCTACAGCCTGAGTCAAAGCCTCTTGAAGCAAGCTAGCAAACGCTGCTTTACTTGTTGCACGATAACCTTTGGCTCCAAAGCTCTCAGCATATTTTACAAAATCTACAGGACCAAAGTCAACCCCAGATGAACGACCGTACTTCATTTCTTCCTGGAATTCCACCATATTGTAATGACCATCGTTCCAGATAATATGGACAATTGGCAATTTCAAACGAACTGCTGTTTCCAATTCTTGTGCTGAGAAGAGGAAACCACCATCACCAGAAACAGAAATCACTTTTGTCTTAGGACGAACCAAAGCTGCAGAGATAGCCCATGGAAGAGCAACACCTAGCGTTTGCATCCCATTTGAGAAAAGCAAATGACGTGGTTCATACGATTTGAAATAACGTGCCATCCAAATATAGTGACTACCAACATCAACCGTAACAGTCATATCATCATCTGTTTGTTCTTGCAAAACTTCGATTAAATCTAGCGGATGCACCGTACCTTCATCAGGCTGACGGTCAAACTTAACATCCTCAACAACATTGTTTTTCAAACCTTTAAGATATTCAACCGAACCTTCAGGCAATTTATAACCTTGAATAGCGGGCAAAAGCAAGTTTAAGCTCGCTTCTACATTACCAATCAATTCACGTTCCGGTTGGAAGTAAGTGTCCACCTCGGCCGGCTCAACATCAATAACGATGATACGTGCTGAAATTTCAGCATTCCAGTTACGTGCTTCATATTCGATTGGGTCATAACCAATGGCAATAACTAAGTCGGATTTTTTAAGCAACATGTCTCCGGGTTGGTTACGGAAAAGACCTACACGACCAAAGAAAGTATCTTCTTCAAGGTCACGTGACACGATACCGGCACCTTGGAAAGTTTCAACAACTGGCAATTTAACATGCTTCAAAATTTGGCGAATAGAGTAAGTTACGGCTTCTGATGAGGCACCATTTCCCAAAAGAAAGACTGGCAACACTGCATTTTTAATGGCTTGTGCTAGATAGTTAATATCAGAAACAGATGCTGAACCAAGTTTTGGATCTGTCATAGGCTTAATAGCCTTAACACTGACCGGAGCATCCGTCACGTCTTGAGGAATTGAAATGAAGCTTGCACCTGGTTTCCCTGACTTAGCGTGACGATAGGCATTAGCAACCGTTTCAGAAAGGGTGTTAGCATCATGTACTTCAGCAGCATATTTGGTAATTGGCTCAAGCATAGCAACGTTATTCATTGATTGGTGGGCACGTTTCAAGAGATCTGCACGCTTAACCTGACCACCAATAGCAAGAACAGGGTCTCCTTCATCCGTCGCTGTTACCAAACCAGTAGCCAAATTGGAGACACCTGGACCAGATGTTACCAATACTACACCTGGTTTCCCAGTAATACGTCCAACACCTTGAGCCATAAAAGCAGCATTTTGCTCATGACGGGCAACAATCAATTCAGGTCCCTTATCTTCCAAGGTATCAAAAACCCTATCGATTTTTGCGCCTGGAATCCCAAAGACATACTCAACATCATGGTTGATCAAACTATCAACCACTAAATCTGCACCATACAATTGCTTTTCTTCTGACATGAACACAGTCCTTCTAGCCCTAAAATGGTAGAGCCAACTTTCCTTTCAAGTATAAGTCACAAAGTGTCAAAGTCTGCTCGTTTTTTCACAAACTTTCATCAATTCACAATTCTGTTATCATTATAGCACAGTTTTCAGACAATCTTGTGAAAAAAGGCAGACTAGGTGACTAAAAAAGACAAACACTCAAAATAGCGTTTGTCTACTTTATAAATTAACTATCTCATTTGCTTGTTTTCTGATTTATAAATATTACTTATCAATGCTTAGTTTTTTGAGGTTTACAAACACACAATAACACAGAAGAATAAACAGAGCAAAAACA
Organism: Streptococcus thermophilus; assembly: GCF_010120595.1. Classification (NCBI taxonomy): domain Bacteria; kingdom Bacillati; phylum Bacillota; class Bacilli; order Lactobacillales; family Streptococcaceae; genus Streptococcus; species Streptococcus thermophilus. The sequence goes on along the minus strand of NZ_CP038020.1, from coordinate 1,417,058 downwards.
GCAAGACTTCTGAAAACTAAAACAAGATGACTACTTAAAAAGGCAAAACTTCCTATTACTAAAACAGCAATGCCTGAAAATACAGAATGTAAGGTCTCCGAGTAAATATATAGTTTCTGTAATTCTTTCATGTTAAGTGACAACTGAAAATAATTGGTTTCGATTATCCCCATCATTGTCTGACCTATCGCTAGAAAAACATAACTCATTAGTACTGTATAAATGTTCGAAGATGTACTAAATAAAAGTAGATATAGAACATAAAATGAAAGACCTAAGGCGAAAGCTTTCATATGAGAACTTATTTGTTTCACGAAGCTAAGAAGGAAGCTCATTACTAAGAATGAAACTGCTAAAAATGATAAGGAAAAGGAATACATAGAATCACTAATACCGAGATACTTTGTTAAATAAACAACTTCATAAGTATCATAAACAACTCCAATTGATCCCACAATAACTCCAGATAATAGAACTAATGCAATTTTTTTGGATCTCAGAATGTTAAATAATGTAATGTTTAAATTTTGTTTTTTTCTTTCTTCTTTCAAATTTAAAGTCGAAATATTTGGTAAAAATAAAAGACTAGTAGCTCCCACTATCAAAAGAAGAGCATAAACTGCAAACAATAAAAAGTGACTTTTATTAATAAATAAACCAACAAACAACGGTGCTAAAAAATAAGATACTGAACCAATGCTTGTATACCTAGCGTTAAACTTAATCAATGAATCCTTGTCTATAATAATTGGTACACAACTATATAATAAACTGGAAAACAATACATTGACAACCTCAATTATGAATACAACTAATAGGACAATTATATGGTTTAATCCAAAACCTAGTAAGAAAAGTAAGATTGCCTTTGTAATTTCTAACAGAATAAGCAGGTATTTTCTGCTCAGTTTACTATTTGAGATATTAATCCTATTTGTAACTATTGCAGCTAAACACTTTACCACCCAAAAATACATAACTAATTGCACAGAAATTCTAGACAATAGAATGTTGATCAAGATAGTATAACCATACTCTGAGATTAACGATGAGAAACGATTAAAATAAATACTCAATGCTGCATATTTTTTTATTTTCAATATTTCCTATATCCTCCTTAATTTTGATTTAACAAATTGAATCATTTGGTAAAAAATGTGAGCATTATCACTTCCAACCATCGGATTGTACTCAACTATATCACAAAAATATACCTTATCAGAACATAAAATTTTGGAAATTATTCCAAGAAAATCGTTCATTTGAAATCCTCCAATAATAGGATATGATACTGAATCAAAAACAGATGGATCCAAAACATCAATGTCTATTGATAAGTAAATATCTTTTGACTCATCAATATAACTATCTAACTTTTTCAAAACTCTACTCTTATTTAACCAATACTCCTCCATTGAGAGGATGATTATTTTATTATCAAATGAACTAGGAAACTCAAAATTCCTTTCCCCAATGATAATTATTTTTTCAAAAATATCGGTTAAAAAACTTAAAAAATTCCAATTTTTTACAACACTTTCAAAGTCTTTGAAGTAATCTAAATGAGCATCTAAAACAATTAAATATGCTCCCTCTCGAACAGTGGCCTTTGCTAATAGATAAGTAACTGAATGATCTCCTCCTAAAGCAATCTGAACTTTAGATTCAGCAATAGTTCGACTTAGACTTTCTAAATCAATAGAAAATAAATCTTGATTACCTAAATTAATTGTAATTATATCAGAATCTTTCCTATCATATAACATCGCTTCTTGATAATATTTTGTGGGAGCAAATCTCGCTCCTGGAATTCTACTTCCACCATCATAAATAATAGATAATATTTTCATAAACTCATTGACTTTGGCTTAATCCCAGTTAAATTATATGCTAACTTGCACTCCTGTATATCGGGACTCCCAATAGAACCTCCGAAAAACTGAGCTCGACTTCTACACCCACCTTGACAAACATAATTTGCAGGGCATTCATTATAATACTTACATCGTACATTTCGAATATGATTGAAGAACTTCGAATTAATCCAAATATCATTTAAAGTCTTTTCATTAATGTTACCTCCACAAAATTTAGTGGAGGATAATGTCGGACAAAATCCAACATCACCTGACGAATTTATAAACACATAAGAATTGCCAGCACCACAATAAAATGATTCAAATGTGGATTCGGATATATTATTACAATTTGCTTGAATATTGGGAATACACAAAATAGCATTATTGAATTCTTCATCACTAATTGATAGTCGATTATTCCTTTCAAAAGGTAAAAACCTATCAAAAGCATATTTCACATCTAATCGATCAAACAACTCCAAAAAATACTTCACTCCACTAATATTCTTGTTATTCAAAACAACATTAACAGTAACAGGTACTCCTAAACTCCTAAAATATTCAATATTCTTAATTGTTCTCTTAAATGTACCTCTTCCTCTAATTGAATCATGTATTGTTTCATTCCAACCATCTAAACTAACTTTTAGTCTTATACCATCATATCTTTGAATCAATATTTTAAAATCTTCAGGAATATATACAGCATTTGTAAAAATTGTTGTACACATTCCCTCTTTTAATACTTCCTCGATAATTTCACTTAATCCCTGTAATAATAATGGTTCGCCTCCAGTGAAATCAACATCCATTACTCCTAGCTGCTTAGCTTCATATACTATACTTGAAATTTTCTTTCTATCGAGCTCCTTTGAATAATCAGGTAAATAACAATGCATACATCTTAGGTTACATTTGTTCGTGACCTCAATCTGTATCACTTTTAATGGTATTTTCGTTGAAAATTCAACAATTTTAGTGTTGGTCTTAGAGAGTGATATTTCATTGTTATTTAGAAAATCTATAACATTTTTTATTACCTGACTCTTTGAATCAGAAAACTTTTTCAATGAAAATTGGTACATAAATTTTAAAGCTAAAAATGTAGCTAAATTTAATGAAAATAGTTTATTATTCCTATTATTCCTGAGTATTCCTTGCTTATTGTACCAATTAAAAAAAATCGAGTAAACATTGCTCGTCATATTAATTCCCTGCAATCTTCCAAAAATATTAATATAAAAACCAAAGGATTAGAAATAGACTCTAATCCTACAATCAGTTCTATTAGACAGACGGTGGGCAACGACCTTTGAGTCCATCAATCAACTCTGTAGCAACAGAAGGTTTAATTTCCATAATGTCAATAGATAGACCGCTAGAAACAACTTCTTCTTCTTCTAATTCAATTTGTGCAATAGCATCACTAACTTGCATCGTAATATCCTCCATTATTTATTTAAGAATCAATAAGTACCCATAACAAATCATAGAAATCATTCTTTATCTATAAAATTTAGCTGAAAATGCTTTGAAATTATCTTATTAAACTGATTTGCAATAATAAAGTATATGTTATCTGTTCGTATATATGATATTTTTTTATAAACATCTTCACAAACTCTCTTGTAAAGATTCCAAAATTGATTTGCTTGTGAACTTGTATAAGATAAGGGTATACTTCCCCATCTAAAATCTAAATAATATATATACCATTTTTCATATTCTTTAAACTCTGTAGTGCCATCGGCAGTCTTTGTTCGATAATACTCTGATAAAGTGTTTTTAAAATTGTTTTGATACTCAATCTCATATTTCAGCCTTTCCTCTGAAACATGCAAAGACGGACTAAAAACTGGCACCCCAGTTTTAATATATCGTAAAACTACATCCTCTATATCCTTGTACCTCTGCCCCTCACCAAGGTTCAGTTGAAATGTCGGACAAGGAGTAAAAGAAACAATATAGAAGTTCTGAATTTTCTTAATATGAAAAGGATATAATTCACAAGTTAATGGCTTGTTCAAGCCTAAATCATTTATCGTACAACCCAATTCAGAATGAAACCAGCACTTTTTACCACAACTCAACAATGAAACACTATCATCACTAACAATAAAATCTTTAAGATACGTGCGTTTTAGAAAACTTGCTGTCTTTGCATCAAGTAATAAAGAATTATTCACATGACAACAAGATCCTCTACACTTTTCACAATTATAAGAGATAATATCATCTAGAAACGTATAATGAATGATATCTTCTGAAATCTGTTCAGGAAATTTAATAATTCTCATATCAATAATATATCATTTAATTTTGACACTGATAATTTATACCATATACACAAATCCAACTACATTTTTAACACTCCAGATAAATGATTTTCAAATTTTATAGCTAAATTCTCACTATTAGCCAGCTTCATTGCAGCAATACACTTCTTCATTTCTAGAATAGCTTTATTGCTCCTATTCTTCTTTAATTCATATAAATTTTTTGAATAATAAAACACTAATTTCTCGTAAATCTCAGTTTCCGTAAAACAACTATGATTTAACTGTTTTTCAAAATACAACGCATCAATATACTCATCTCTTTCAATACTTATGATATAACAATTTAATAGCATTGTTGAGTGTAACCTTCGGTAGTTTGGTAAATCCTTGTAAAATTCTGAACGTTTACACATTTCTCTTGATAAAAGCATCATTGTTTGATGATTCAATACATCTACAGTATTCGCAAATAACAGTAGTTCGTAACAACCCCAATATTCTACAGAGAATAGGTAGTCTGATAAATATTGGATATCAGATTCATCATAGTAACTTTTGTCTGATAAGTCCTATAAACGAATTTTTATTAAAATAGTATTTAGAGTATAAAAAGTCTCACGCTTTTCGATTTTTTCTACTTGAGAGATTAATAACTTTTCCATACCTGACACGTTCCTTGCTGAAACAAATAAACTAATCTTTTCTAAGATTTCATTAAACTCATCTCTCTGAAAGTCGTTTGCTGCATACATAAACTCATCAATAGGCATATTTATCGCATTTAAAGCTGACATAAACTTACTAATTGTCAAATCTGTATTTTCACGTTCAAAGCGGGAAATATGAGATACTGATACGCCTAACTTTGCGATATCTTTTAAGACTAATCCCCTAGACTCTCTAAATTTCTTAAATAATTTTCCATAATCTTTCATAAAAAGCACCTCTTTTGCATATACGAGAATTTCCCAGATAAACTTAAAAGTATTATATCATATAGTGAGATAGGAGGTTAATTTCTATGAATAAAGAAAGTTTTTTAGCTATCTTACTTCTAATTTTTGAAAGCATTATTGTAATTGCTGTTGGCTAAACAAATAGAAAATAAAGACACCACAAAAGTTAGACTTTCGATGTCTAACTTTTGTGGTGTAGTTAAGGTATGATGTTGTTCTCTAATAAGGGTATAATATAAAAAAGACTCTATGATTTCTGTAATAGGTAAAACCACTATAGAGATTATAGAGCTTTTTGAGTGTATACAAAAACTAGTTCTTTATTGGAACAAAGTCAACAACTAATCTAGTATTGGTTGCAGCGGCAATTTCTTCCAATGTTTTATATGTTGGATTAGTGGTGCCATTCTCTATACGTCCGATACTAGCCTGACTTTTTCCCATACGATCAGCAAGTTCTTGCTGAGTTAAATTGATATTCTCTCTTAATTGTTTAATTTTATGCGATAGCTTTATACACTCGATTTCATTGTTATAGTGCTGTAGAATTTCAGGTTCCTTTTTACTCCTTTCTGCCAAGTATGAAGCAAGAAACCCGTTTCTATCCACTTTATCAAGTGGTGTAAGTTTGATTTCCTTCATGTGCATCTCTCCTTAATAAAATATAGTCAATATCCATACTAAACTTTACAGTCCAGTTTTAAAGGTTGAATCTTTTTCAGCCCTTAAAACTGGATTGCGAGAATCCAGTTTGTGTCATCGCTTGTTCTTATAGTTCGATTTTCGTTTGATAGCTTTCTTCAATTCCTTAGATGGTGTTTTATTTGTTTTTTTCTTAAAGGAGTTTGTGATGATATAAGTAGGTGAAGCCACATTGTCTTCTTCTTCGTTAGCTTTTTCTAAACGGAAAAATAATGAACGGGCGAAAATGCCTTCCGTATTAATTCTAAGCTCAAAGATATCTTTTTTTCTATCTACTTTTCTGACTAACTTTAGAGCCATGGCTTCTGCTATACCGATAGCAGAAACCTCTCGTATCCTTGCGATAACCTTTGACGCTACAGTTAAGGGGAGGGAATCTAAAAACGCTGCAAATTCGTCTTCGTCATAATAAATAAAGGTTAGTTTAGAGGGGGCTTTATTACTTGCTGTTTATGGATTTGAGAGATCCTTAGTATTGTCCATTGGACACCATTACCTTTCCGACGAGCGGAAGGCCTTTCTTTCATTTATTTCCCTTTTGAGGGATTATTTGATATAATTATAGCATATATGATATTAAAAGTCAATATAGGTCAGTCAATTAGGAAGGAAAAAGTTATGAAACATAAAAAAATGAAGCAAAAAAGGCATAAACTAGCCAAAGAACGTAAGAATGTATCAGGTGAGCCAGGAGAACTAATCGCTAAACGATATTTTATGTATTTAAAGCGGTTCCAAGCAGTTGGTTTTTTGAACCCTTTGCAAATTCGGTTAATTGCTGAGACGTTTGCACATATTCCTACTAGTTACTTCTTCGACGAAAATCGTAACGATTGGTGGAATTATTATCAAATGGAGGTTGACTATTGTGAATTTTTGCACTTCAAACCTAAAAAGAAACACCTGATTGCTATCAGATGTTTAACTATTTTTTACCTTTGCAAATTCTCGATTGAGATAATTTTGTAAGCCTTCAAAAATTTCAAATAACTTTAGGTAATTTGACAAACTTGATCGCCCAGGGATGTCCACTACGTCCAAAGAAATCCTATCCAAGTCCTTTTCGTATAGAATACGGAAAGACACCACAGCTTGATCAGAAAAATAATTATCGCCAGCTATAATGTAGCACGCATAAATAATACCAACAGGATTAGCAACCTTCAACTCAATACGAACTGCACCTATTCCTAAGGCATCCACTTGCTGAAAACGTTCCAACATAGCCTGTCGCTGACTAGGAATAAAATTTGTGATATCCATAGTGGCCCTCCCAACTTTCCTTTTGTATATTATAGCCTAAAGCTGAGAAAAATGCTTGCGAAGGGATTCCTGATAAGACTACCTCCCATGAATCCTTATCTAGCTTCTTTATATTCTCTAAAGTCTGATTTTATAGTGTTTATCGTAATGTAGTAAGTGTGTTCTACATGACTAAGTACAACATATTGTTGACGACTACCAAAAATCTCATTGGAAGTTACCTTATCTGCTTTTAGGTCAGTCTATAATTCTGCTACATGCTTTGTATCGTCATTTCCCTAAAAAGAAAAGTATTTAGTATAATCGTAGCATAAATCCTTCCACACTTTGAGAAGGTAAATTTTAAAATCTTCTTTATCATAACTTTTTACAAAAATAGCCAGAACATCACATTCTGACTATCATTCTTATTTCTCATCTTCGTCCATTGAAAGCACAGACAAGAAGGCTTCTTGTGGTACCTCCACCGAACCAATGGCTTTCATACGTTTCTTACCAGCTTTTTGTTTTTCGAGGAGTTTACGTTTACGTGAAACGTCACCACCGTAACATTTAGCCAAGACGTTTTTACGAAGAGCTTTGATATCTGTACGGGCAACAATTTTTTGACCAATAGCCGCTTGGATAGGAACTTCAAATTGTTGACGTGGAATAATTTTCTTAAGTTTATCAACGATAAGTTTTCCACGTTCGTAGGCAAATTCTCTATGGACAATAAAGCTAAGGGCATCGACCTTATCACCATTAAGGAGAATATCCATTTTCACCAATTGTGAACGACGGTACTCTGACAATTCATAGTCAAAACTTGCATAACCACGAGTTGATGACTTCAATTTATCAAAGAAGTCAAAGACGATTTCAGCAAGTGGAATTTGATAGATAACGTTAACACGATTATCATCAATATATTCCATGGTTTCAAAATCACCACGTTTACGTTGCGCCAACTCCATAACAGCACCAACATACTCTTGAGGAACCATAATTTGAGCTTTGACATAAGGCTCTTCAATGGTATCAATACGTGTAGGATCTGGAAATTCAGATGGGTTGGACACTTCAAGCATTTCACCGTCAGTAGTGTTAACATGGTAAACTACTGATGGTGCAGTCATGATGAGATCGATGTTAAACTCACGTTCCAAACGCTCTTGGATAACATCCATGTGAAGAAGGCCCAAGAAACCACAACGGAAACCAAAACCAAGGGCTTGAGACGTTTCAGGCTCAAATTGAAGACTGGCATCATTCAATTGGAGCTTTTCAAGAGCCTCACGCAAGTCGTTATATTTATTTGACTCAATTGGATAAAGACCAGCAAAGACCATTGGGTTCATTTGCTTATAACCATGAAGTGGTTCTGCGGCTGGATTATCCGCAAGTGTCACTGTATCACCGACACGAGTATCCGCAACTGTCTTAATTGAAGCTGCTACATAACCAACATCTCCAGTCGCAAGGTAGTCACGGCCAACAGCTTTAGGAGTGAAAATACCAACCTCAGTAACGTCAAAGGTCTTGCCATTAGACATCATTTGAATCTTATCGCCCGTTTTAACCATTCCGTTAACCACACGCACTTGGAGTATGACGCCACGATACGCATCATAAACAGAGTCAAAGATAAGGGCTTGGAGAGGTGCTTCCACATCACCTTGGGGCGCAGGAACTTTCTCAACAATTTGTTCGAGAATCTCTTCGATACCAATGCCAGCCTTAGCTGATGCAAGCACAGCTTCCGAGGCATCTAATCCGATAACATCTTCAATCTCTGTACGTACACGCTCAGGATCTGCCGCTGGAAGGTCGATTTTATTGATAACTGGTAAGATTTCCAAGTCATTATCAAGTGCCAAGTAAACATTGGCAAGTGTTTGTGCTTCAATCCCTTGAGCTGCATCTACCACCAAGATAGCACCCTCACAGGCGGCAAGGGAACGTGACACCTCATAAGTAAAGTCCACATGTCCCGGTGTGTCGATAAGGTGGAAAATATAAGTCTCGCCGTCTTTAGCTTTGTAGTTAAGCTCAATGGCATTCAGTTTGATAGTGATACCACGTTCGCGCTCAAGATCCATACTATCAAGGAGTTGTGCCTGCATCTCACGACTTGATACAGTTTCAGTCTTTTCCAAGATACGGTCAGCAAGCGTTGATTTACCATGGTCAATATGAGCAATAATCGAGAAGTTGCGAATCTTCTCCTGTCTTTGTTTTAATTCTTCAATATTTGGCATTTTATTCTTTCCTAGTTCTTACTTGTGATTGTTAAAAAACGAACCGTCACCTCCTATTATACAAAAAAGACAGACATTTGCCTATCTCTAATATCTGCTTTATGACTGCATTTAGTCCTTCTTATTTCTTAAAATTATCATTGTAGTGCTTACTAATAATAGCTGAACGCTTGTTCTCTATTGAACTACTTGAAAATGGAGCTAAACCAAAGGCTAGTACAATAATTCCCAATAGAATAAGACTAAAAAACGGGTGCTCAGCAATATAGTGTAAGATGTCTGACATGGGAATCCACCTTTAAAAACATAATTATTTATAACTATATTATCAGAAACATTATGTTTTATCAAGCAAAAAAGAGAGCCATTCGCTCTCCCTTTTAACCTTAATGGAATTGCATACCACCATCAACGATGATTGTTTGACCTGTAATGTAGTTTGAGTCAGGTCCAGCTAGGAAGCTAGCTGCTGCTGCAACATCTTCAGGTTCTGACAAACGTTTGAGGGTAATATCTTTAGCAAAAGTTTGCATACCCCACTCATCATCTTTACCAGCATTTTTACCAACTTCGTGGGCAATGTCAAACATCATTGGAGTCTTAACGATACCTGGTGCATAAGCATTTACAGTTATACCTGAATCAGCCAAGTCACGCGCCAAAGTTTGAGTAATACCACGAACTACGAATTTAGTTCTACCATATACAGTTAAGTTAGAGTTCCCTACGACACCTGCTTGTGAAGTTGCATTGATAATTTTACCACCATGACCAAGTGATTTAAATTGTGCTTGGGCAGCTTGTGCACCTCAGATAACTCCACCAACATTAATGTTAAATGTAAGTTGAAACTGTTCTTCAGTAATAGTGTCAAGGGGTTTTGTTGGTGCCACACCAGCATTATTAACAACAACATTCAAGTCGCCAAAGTGATCAACTACTTTTTGGAAAGCAGCTGCTACTTCAGCTTGTTTAGATACATCAGCTACAACTGCAAATGCTTTATCTGCTGACAATTCAGCAACAGCTTTTTCTGCAGTTTCAGCGTTGTAGTCCAATACTCCGACTCTAAAACCATCTTCAACCAAACGTTTTGCAATCGCAAAACCAATACCTTGACCTGCACCTGTAATAATAGCAACTTTTGACATACGAAATCCCCCTCTACCAATTGGAGTCACAAGCTTAGTAAGAAGCCTTATCTCAATTGGAATACGCTAAGTTAGTCAAGTTCTGGCAAAGTCATTTTCATAGGCTTTGTCTTAACTCATTTAGAATCTTACCACTTTATGAAAGCGTTGTTAATAATTTGTCATGCTTTTTGAAAGCAAATAAGATCACCACTAGTGACCTTATGTGTATTATTTTTCAAACTTAAACCCTAGTGCTTCCATATCGTCCAAGCCACCTAGATTAGTCACCTTAGTATATCCTCGTTCTTTCAGTACTCCTGCAGCAAATTCAGCACGAGATCCCATTTTACAATAAAGATAAATTGAATCGTCTTTTTTAGCTGGAATGTCAGCTGTGAAAAACTGCGTGTGAGGTATTAATAAAGCATCCTTAACATGACCTTCTGCGTATTCTTCTGGAGTCCTGACATCAATTAATAGTCCATCCTGAGCTAATTCTGATTGAATCTGTGCTATATCCATCCTACTCACCAAACCAAATCTTAATTTCTCGAGCCGCAGATTCTTCTGAATCAGAGCCATGAACGATATTTGGAATCATGTCACCATCTGGTGCTGTTGCAAAGTCTCCACGAATCGTTCCAGGAGCAGCATCCCCAGGATTAGTTGCTCCCATCATATCACGCCATGACTTAATAACACCTGGGCCGGACATAATACCAATAACTGCTGGACCACTCATCATGAATTCAGAAATACTAGGGAAAAAAGGTTTATCAGCCAATTGGGCATAATGTTCTTTAAGACGTTCTTCGTCAAGCATCAGCATCTCCATACGCTCAATAACGAAGCCACGTCGCTCAATTCGATCAAGCACTTGACCAATTAGATGGCGTTTAACAGCATCTGGTTTAATAATAAAGAATGTTTTTTGCATATTCCCAACCTTCATCGTTTTCTTTCCATTTTATCATAAGAAGTATCATTTTGCAGAGCTAAACCTTATATAGTCTAAAATTATATCCACAGCAAGAAATTAACAATTTTTCATTAGTTCCCATAAGAAATAATATAGATGTAAATAGACATTTCGAGGTAAATTTAATGACAAAATCTAAATTCCAATTAGTCGGTTCTCTTCTTCGTCCTGCGGATCTCCGTAAATACAAGGACGAAATCGAGCATCGTGACGACATCCAGTATCCTTTCTATGATGCCCTTCCTGGTTATCAAGAAACTGAAACTGCATATATTAAGCGAATTGTGGCTGACCAAAAAGCTAACGGAATTGACATCCTTACCGATGGGGAGTTTGGACGTTCTATGTGGCACTAGGACTTTGTCTGGGGACTCAAAGGTATTGAACGCTACATTGCTGAGCATGGTTATACTTTTAAAGACCATGATGGTGGTCAATATGAAACACGTAAAGATATCGGTATTCGTATCACTGAGCCTCTCTCAGGTAAAAACCACCACTACCTAGATATTTACAAATTGGTTAAGGCTGAAGCTGGTGATGAAGATACCAAACAAACTATCTGGGGACCTGCTCATGCCTACACTGAACTTGCTATCTTTGATCGATTGGCTGTTCCTGGACAAGTCTATGAAACAAACGAAGAACTCAAAAAAGGTTTGATTAATGCCTATAAAGAATTCTTGGATGAATACAAGGCTGTTGGTGGTAAAATCGTTCAATTTGACGACTGCCTCTGGGAACTTTTTGTCCCATCAAACCCTGCAAGTTTCTACTCAGACGGCAATGGTGATTTGGCAGAATTGGCCGATGAATTTGTTGCTATCAATAACGAGGTTGTTGACTATACTCACGAACTTGGTTTAACGCTTTGGACACACAACTGTCGTGGTAATTATGAAAGCCGTTCTGCTGCTGAAGGAACTTACGAAGACATCGCTAAGAAATTCTTTGGCTAATCGATATTTCTATTCGCTCCTCTCTAAAACGAAAAGCCTTCACTCTTGTGAGGGCTTTTTATGTTAGCATCAAGCATCTATAAAAGTTTGCAAATCCTTAAGAGCTCTTTCTGCGATTTTTTCATAACGCTCTTTCTTGTCACGAATACGTGGGCCTTCTAATTCTTTGATAATACCAAAGTTAACATTCATTGGTTGGAAATGTTTGCTTTCAGCATGTGTCACATAATATGGAAGGCTACCGATTGCTGTTGTATGAGGGAAAATAACTTCATCTTCACCCTTAAAGAGACGGGCTGCATTGATTCCAGCAACCAAACCTGAGGCAGCTGATTCAACATAACCTTCAACACCAGTCATTTGTCCAGCAAAGAACAAATTAGGGTTTGATTTTGATTGGAAGGTCTGTTTAAGCAAGTTTGGCGAATCCATGTAAGAGTTACGGTGCATTACCCCATAACGAACAAATTCTGCATTTTCAAGACCTGGAATCATTTGGAAGACACGTTTTTGCTCTCCCCATTTGAGGTGGGTTTGGAAACCAACGATATTGTAGAGGCTACCAGCCGCATTGTCCTGACGAAGCTGAACAACCGCATAAGGTGTCTTGAAGTCACCATCACGTGGACCCATATAATCTTCAGGATACTCCAAACCAACTGGTTTCATAGGACCGTAGAGCATTGTTTTAATACCACGTTTAGCCATAACCTCGATAGGCATACACCCTTCGAAATACTTTTCTTTTTCAAAAGAATTCAAAGGAGCTTCTTCAGCTGTAGTCAAGGCCTCATGAAAGGCCATGAACTCTTCCTTGGTCATTGGACAGTTTAGATAAGCTGCTTCACCCTTGTCATAGCGTGACTTAAGGTAAACCTTGTTCATGTCGATAGTTGCTTTATCAACGATTGGTGCAGCGGCATCATAGAAATAGAACCCGTCTCCACCGTTAAGCTCATGAATCTTTTCAGCTAAAGCATCAGAAGTTAGGGGACCTGAAGCAATAACTGTAATAGCATCATCAGGAATTTCTGTGATTTCTTCACGGATAACTTCAATTAAGGGATGACTTTCAATTTCAGCTGTCACTGCTTCTGCATAGCCTTCACGGTCCACCGCCATGGCACCACCTGCTGGCACACGGTGAGCTTCTCCATTACGCATAATGATAGAGTCCAAACGACGCATTTCTTCTTTTAGAAGCCCTACAGCATTGGTCAAGCTATCTCCACGGAAAGAGTTAGAGCAAACCAATTCTGCAAAATTTGTTGTCTTATGCTGTGGTGTTGCTTTGACCCCACGCATTTCATAAAGTTTTACTGGAATACCACGTTTGGCAATCTGATAAGCCGCCTCGGATCCGGCCAAACCAGCTCCAATCACGTTAATATAATCTGCTTTTGATTGAGACATGACACTAATACCTCTTCGGAAACAAGATGAAATCCTGCTCCCACAAATCTTTCTTCATTTTTACTCTTAGTAGTATAGCAAAAAACTCCTCATCTGGCGACTAGGAGTCATCTGTATTTAAAAGGGGTAAAATGATAGTCACTTTAGCACTACCCGTGCCATTGTCATTTGCAAGAGAAAGACTACCATAGTGTAAACGAATAATATCATTGGCAATAGTCAGACCAAGGCCACTATGATTGCGACTCTGTCTGCTTTTATCCTCTTGATAAAATAGCTGAGTAGCGTTTTCAAGAGATTCAAGGGAAAATCCAGGACCAGAATCAAGGCATATAAACTTGAATTCATCTTCTTCTACCCTAGCGGTCAGGAGCAACTGACTGCCACTGGGTGTATGCTCTACGGCATTTGAAACAATATTCATAATAGCTCGATTCAACAAGGGCTTATCCCAATTGCCTATGCTTTCTTTCGCAATTTCCTCCTTGTCAAATACCACATTGATTTGTTTCGTTTGAGCTAATGACAAGGTTTGATCGTAAATGTCTTCAACAAATTCCTTAACTGGAACTTCTTCAAGCGTCAGGGTCTTCTTCAAACTCATTTTGTTGAGTTCTGACAACTCTTTTACATAAGCATCAACCTGTGCAATACCTTTTTGAAAATGCTCTAACAACTCCGTTTGATTTTCATCCAAGGACGTCATAGCTAAGAGTTCCGCATTTCCACGAGCAACTGTTAGGGGCGTCTTTAAGTCATGTGTCAGGGCAGAAATCTGATTTTGTTTATCTTGCTCTGCCTTCCAATTTTCCATCAAAGACTCACGAAGTGCTATACGCATATGATCCAAACCACTTAAAACCTGATTAAATTCCTTAATTGTAGACTGAGAAGTTTGAAAATCCAAATCTTGTTGGGAAATTTTTTCAGTAACCCTTAATATAGGTTTAAGTTGCTGACTCAATTTATTTGCATAATAAAAAGTTAAAATAATAAATATGATTAAGATAGATACAAACATTGAACTAATTATCATAAGATCAGCATTGGGGAAATGCTGGTTCATCCACTCATTACGGTACCGAGGTGATAGTTGATAATTGACAATGACTATGCCATCTGATCGTTCAAAAGACTGAAAATAGCCGTATTTCTCACCGTGAGCATTCTTGAATTGGTAATTTAGTAAGGATTCTTCTTGCAAGTTAACAGGCATGTTAGACTTTTTAAGCTTAAAATCCCTAGTTAAAAAGACATAACTCGTACCATCAGGTAAAATCTCGGGATTAAAGACCTTAGAAGTTTCAATATCACTTCTCACAGCAGACAAATCACTCTCAACTTGATTTGCTGGAATCACAACTCCAAAACGATAAGACAAGCTGAATAAATACAAAATAAGAAGACTGCTGATTACAGAGAGAATTGTAAGACTGACGACATAAGATAACAAGATTGTTCTTAAAGAGTGTTCTCGTTTTTTTATTAGTGCCACTTGTAACCAATCCCCCAAACTGTTTCAATAGGATTTTGCCCAACTTCTTTAAGCTTTGCACGGATATTCTTGATATGTTCAGCCACTGCTGCCGGACTGCCTTTATCCTCATAGCCGTACAAATGCGTGTAGATTTGTTCTTTTGAAAAGACTTGGCCCTTATTTTCAGCTAAAAACTGGCAAATACCATATTCCGACTTTGTCAAATCTAACAACTGATTCTCAATATAAAGCTCTTGAGCAGACAAGTCAAACTGAAACTCCCCAAGTGAAAGCTTTTGGTGACGCTCACGATGTTCACGTCTCAAGTGAGCTGCAACACGCGCTTGGAGTTCTTTAACCCCAAATGGTTTGCAAATGTAATCATCCGCACCATAACTCAACCCTTGGACAATGTCTGCTTCTTGCGTTTTAGCTGTAATAAAGAGGATTGGGCAATCCACCTGATTTCGAATCTCATGGCAAAACTGTAGACCGTCAACATCAGGCATCATAATATCCAGTAAAATCAGGTCAAATCGAGGTAAAGAGTTCTTATCCAAAACCAAAACACTTGTAAGCCCTGTCACATTATGGTTTTGGAGCTCTAAAGCCTTTACAACCAATTGAACAATATCTTTTTGATCATCAATAACAAGTATTCGAGCCATAGCCTTTCCTTTCCTTCAAAGTTATCTTTATCATATCATCTATAGAAGATAACTGACAAGGCGTAAAGTAGATAAATATGGGTTGGGTAAAAAACATAGAACAAATATTTTGACCCTTTCCCTCTTTGACCGTTATAAGAAAGCATTAAAGGTGCTGAAAATATTTCCATCCATTCAAAGTATTTGAATATTAAATCGTGAAAAGAAGGTCTACTTAAAACAATCGCCATTAGCAGCCAAACGAGACTAACACTCATAAAAGCAAGCACTTCTTTCTTAAGATTCCTATGACAAAGATACATAGCGATACCGGTCAAAAGCAACCACGTTCCTCCATCATTGATAAATGTATGGACTGGCAATACTGTGAAATTGAGTAAATTTAGTAGAAAACCAAACATAGGTTTGTTCACACTTAGCAGATAAAAAGGCACCATTAACCATGGAAGCAACAATGGAAAAAGTAAAGTTGGTATCCCTTTAAGGTATTTCTTTTCTTGAATCCATGCAATCCCTTGAAGAGCAACGAGCAAAATTGCGAATGACGACAGCATCATATTTTGTGGAAAGAAACCATCTGGTCTAACTAGAGGATGTAGAAAATTATAGAATCCAAATTGAATCAGTCCCATCACAATTGCTAAAGAATAAATCTTTAGGAAGTATTTCTTCCGGTTGTGGGTATGAATAAAACCCTCAATCACACAAAAAAGGAACAATGGGGCCGCTAATCTACCAATCATAGCAAACCAAATAGGGATTTTCCCTGTATAATCAAAAAAATAATGAATGTGGTCGAATACCATAGTAATTAGGGCTATATATTTGAGTTGGAAACCTGATAAACTTAAACGTTTCATAATAACTCTCCTTTCTTTTCATTCTTAGTATAAAAAACAAATTTAAGGAAAGTATCAGTTTTTTTGACAAAATACAGAAAGCTATCCCAAGTCAAAACTTGGGATAGCTTTCTTCTTTATTTTATAACAGATTCTTTGTAGTCACACTCTTCCTTACTACAGATAACTTGCTTGCCACCACCACGTACTTTCTTCTCCACGAGGTAATCGCCTGATTTAGGACAGTTACGTCCAATAGGGATATCCCACGAGGTAAATTCACAGTCTGGATAGCGATCACAACCATAAAAGACACGATTGCGTTTTGTCTTACGCTCGATAACCTGACCTTGCCCACAGGTTGGACAAGTCACACCAATTTCTTTAGTAATAGCCTTAGTATTGTGACAGTCTGGGAAGTTACTACATGCATAAAACTTACCGTAACGACCTAGCTTGATAACCATTGGATGGCCGCAGAGGTCACAATCAAAACCAGCAGGTTCATCCTTGATTTGGATTTTTTCAATACCTTCTTCAGCTTTTTCCAATTCTTTTTGGAAAGGTTTGAAGAATTCATCAATAACCTTCTGCCATTGTTCCTTACCGATTTCAACTTTATCGAGTTTGGCTTCCATCTCGGCAGTGAATTTAACATCCACGATATCTGGAAAGAATTCTACAATTAAGCTATTAACGATTTCACCGAGTTCAGTTGGTTCAAAACGTTTAGCCACCAATTTGACATAGTAGCGACGTTGAATAACATCAAGCGTTGGTGCATAAGTTGACGGACGACCAACGCCATTTTCTTCCAAAGTCTTAATCAATGTCGCTTCAGAGTAGCGTGCCGGTGGTTGCGTAAAGTGTTGTTCAGGCGTTGTCACAACCTTCTTAATCGTATCACCTTCAGCCATTTCAGGAAGCATTTTATTCTTATCAGAGTCGTTGTAAACGGCCATATAACCGTCAAACTTGATTTGACTACCATTTGCAGTGAAAATGACACCATTTTGAGACAAGGTCACCTTCATCGTATCAAATACTGCAGCCGCCATCTGACTAGCCACAAAACGATTCCAAATAAGGGTATAGAGCTTAAGCTGATCCTTATCCAAATACTTAGCAATACTTTCTGGTGTTTGGAAAACATTTGAAGGACGGATAGCCTCGTGAGCATCTTGCGCCGCTGAACTATTTTTCACCTTGCTTCCATGTTTAGAATACTTAGAGCCAAAGCGTTCTGTAATAAATTCAGCCGCTTGATTTTGAGCCACTGGACTGATACGTGTTGAGTCCGTACGCATATAGGTAATCAAACCTTGAGCGCCTGAACCAAGATTAATCCCTTCGTATAACTGTTGTGCAACCATCATAGTCTTACGTGTACGGAAGTTGATTTTATTAGCAGCATCCTGTTGTAGTGATGATGTTGTATATGGCAATGGCGCATTACGACGTCGTTCTTTTTTCTCTACCTTATCAACGTTAAAGTCGTCACTTATGATACGAGAGAGAACGTCTTTAACATCGTCATTATTGTTGAGCTTGAGCTTTTTACCATCAAGACCATAGAAGCTAGCCTGAAACTTCTTAGCACCCTTCTTAAAGGCACCATCAATTGTCCAATATTCTTCTGGTTTAAAAGCCTTGATTTCATTCTCACGGTCAATAATAAGCTTAAGAGCTACCGATTGCACTCGACCTGCAGAAAGACCTTTCTTAACCTTCTTCCATAGAAGTGGTGAGATAGAGTAACCCACAATTCGGTCCAAAACACGACGAGCTTGCTGAGCATCTACTAAGTCCATGTCAATGGCGCGTGGCTCTGCAAAGGCATTCTTCACCGCGTCTTTAGTGATTTCGTTAAAAACTACACGATTCTTATCTTCTGGCTCTAATCCAAGTATATGTGACAAATGCCATGAAATAGCTTCCCCTTCACGGTCCGGGTCACTTGCGAGAAAGACTTTCTTGGCTTTCTTAGCTTCTTTCTTTAATTCTTTGATAAGGGGTCCTTTACCACGAATATTGATATACTGTGGTTCGTAGTTGTTTTCAAAATCAATAGACATACTTGATTTTTTCAAATCACGGATATGCCCTACTGAAGCAACAACTTTATAGTTGCGCCCAAGGTACTTCTCAATGGTTTTCGCTTTGGCTGGAGACTCCACGATAACCAAATTTTTCTTCGGTGTCGCTCTCTTTTTAGTCGCCTTTTTAGCCTTTGTTTTCTTCTTTGCTTTAGTTTTTGTTGTCGTTGCTGTCGCCATAGACTATTTCCTTATAATGTTATAAACTGGCTGCGCCACTAATCTGTCTAAAATATAGTCACAAGACATTAAAAAATGAAACATCTTGGACCAAGCAACTAACATGATACCGTCCTTTTCTTTAACTGTCAATAAGAAACTTTTTTTCTATAGGAGAAGTTTGATTTTTATGAAAATTCTGAAATGATGTCAAATCCTGTAGTAATGCACTTTGCGCCCTCTTGAATGAGGTGATGGCATCCATCCGATTTTCCATCTAAAATATTTCCTGGTATGGCGAAAACATCTCTTCCTTCTTCCATTGCACGCTCACAAGTAATAAGACTTCCCGAGCGAAGCTTGGCTTCAACCACCATAACCCCTTGACACAATCCAGAAATTATCCGATTTCGTTCAGGATAATGGTATTTAAGTGGCTGTTCACCCGGTCCGTATTCTGTAAGAACTAAATGATTTTTAGCCATATAGTCCTGTAAAGCTTTGTTTTCTTTAGGATAATATACGTCTAGCCCAGTCCCGATAACTGCAATGGTGTTACCTTTATTTTTTAAGGCCTCCATATGAGCACAAGTATCAATTCCACGCGCCAAGCCACTTACAATAGTAAAGGCATTCCCAAGTTCATGAACAATTTTTCGAACAGACTGTTTGCCTGTTTCAGAACACTTTCTGGCACCAACTACTGCTAACTTGGGTTTACTTAGCAAATCAATATTCCCTTGATAAAAGAGGAGAACAGGAGGATTATAGGAATGTTTCAGCTCAATGGGATACTCCTTATCAAAAATTGATAAGGTCGGAAAACGTTGAAAATCTTCCTTAAGCTGCTTAACATCCAAATTCTTGTATTTTTCCATAAAGAGAACGGCATTTTTAGACTTAGATACCACTGCCATATCACGTAAGCTCAATTTTTTATCTTGATTTTTTTGATAGTCTAAAATGTTAAGGATGTTTAAATTCGTCAATCCAGCAGCTTTTAGTTTAAAAAGTTCAAAGTTATTCATCTAACTACCTCCATTTCATTATTCGCAAGAAAAAACCAAAAAAGTCCCTTTATGGAACTTTTTTTGACTATAAGGCATTTTCAGAAGTAAAATATGATGCTGCTCCTAAGAGGTTACTATCGTTATGGAAATGACAAGATTGAATTGATATCGGATCAAAACCTAATTCGGAATCTTCATTAAATGACTCTTCATAAGCATTAACAAGACCTTCTATCAAAGAATTTTGTCTGCTAATGCCTCCACCAATAACAACTCTATCCAACTTGAGGAAACTCTGCAAATTAAGAATCAGAACAGCAATTTCATGACAATAGTCCTTAAATAGACGTTTTAGTTGTCCAGAGTGATTATCATCTAAAGCGGAGAAAACAGCTAAACCATCGTCCTGTTCTAAACCAAGTATTTGACTAGCTTCATGAACGAAACCTACCGCAGAACCTTTATTAGCGACAAGACTAAATAGAGCTTGCTTAAATAGCCCCAACTGGAAGGGAGAACGGTTTGACCCAAGCTTTGGGGACTTGGAGCACGCAAATATTGGGTAACCGACAGAGGTGTTAACAAGGCTCCCTGTGAGACAAGTCCTAAGCCAACACCAGTACCCAAAACCAAGGCAGCACCACAATCTAAATCTTGTAAACTACCATATCTTGCTTCAGCCAAAGCTGCCGCATCTGCATCATTAATAACTTTTACAGGCAGTTGAAATATTTTGGACAAGCGTGTCCCAAGAGGAATAGATGTTAAATAAGGGATAAGGCCACCCTTGAAAACAAAGCCATGTTTACTATTAATTTTGCCTGGACATGCAATGGCAATACCAGAGATATCATTCTTAAATGATGAGACTATGCTTTCTAAAATCCGCCAAAAGTCGTCAATTGTCGTTGGAGTTGACTCTTTAGATTGACTGCTAATTCTAAAATCATCATCAACTAATCCAAATTTGATAAAGGTCCCTCCGATATCAATAGCTAAAATCACTCCACTTCACCTACTTTTTTATTATTGACTTTATTGGTTCAAAGCTTCTTCTATGAATTGGCGTGACACCAAACTTATCTATGCCAGACAAATGTTCTTTGGTGCCATAGCCTGCATTTTTGGCAAAGGCGTATCCAGGAAACTCCTGCTCATAATCAGCCATCATCTTATCCCGAGTTACTTTTGCTATGATAGAAGCTGCTGCAATAGATAGAGAATTAGCATCCCCTTTTATGATTGAGGTTTGTTCTATAGGTGAGTCCAAATTCATGGCATCAATTAGCAAATGTTCAGGTTGGGGATTGAGTTTTTCAATAGCTTCTATCATGGCTAACTTGGTAGCTTCATAAATATTGACGTCATCAATCACATAATTATCCTTCATACCAATACCGACAGCTACTGCCTCCTTCATTACCTGATTATAGATAGCTTCATGTTTAGATTTTGGAATCTTTTTACTGTCATTTAGACCTTTTATTTTGCAAAGCTTTGGTAAAATGACCGCAGCCGCTACAACTGGGCCAGCTAAAGGACCACGTCCAACTTCATCGACACCTGCGATGAGTTCTATTCCTCGAGCATAGAGTGATTTCTCATAATTAAGAAGCGTTTCTAAACGTTCTTCCTCAGCAAGTTCAGCGAGGATAGCCTTACGGCGTTGCCTAATGGCAGCTTGTACACCAGTCCGACTATCTTCCTCAAAACTTGCCCATCTAGGGTCGTCAAGATCCCTCAAAATAGCCAATTGTTCCTTGACTTCTTTAATTGTCGCCATCAGTATCGACCCCAACAATATCAAGAGTATAACGGCCTAGTTTTCCATCACGAACATCTTTGACAAAAAGATTGTAAAAACGGTCATAATCTTCACGAAAGCCAAGTTTTCGAGTCATTTCCATGATGATTTCTGGTGCTTCTTCTTCAAGGTCAATCCCTTTAAAGTGTTCCTCTAGTCGTTCTGGGTAGTAAGTTTTAAAGTAGTTGAGACCAAAAATCGTGACTTCATCCATTGGTAATAACTGGTCCTTGATGGCACCAGTTAAAGCGAGTTTCAATCCAACCAATTCATCTTCAAACTTAGGCCATAAAATCCCTGGAGTATCAAGAATTTCTAAGTCCTTATTAGACTTCAACCACTGTTGACCTTTTGTAACGCCAGGCTTATTTCCCACAACAGCAATCTTTTTACCAGCTAGGCGGTTCATCAAGGTAGATTTTCCTGCATTTGGAATCCCAATAATCATGGTTCTCAAGGTCTCTTTCTGAATACCACGTTCACGTAGTCGTTGAATCTTTTCAGTCATAAGACTCTGAGCAGCATCTGTTACCAATTTAACTGTAGATTGTTCCTTGGAATTAATGGCCAGGGTTTTAATCCCTTGACTCTCAAAATAGGTACGCCATTCTTTCGTACGATTATCGTCAGCAAGATCAGCTTTATTGAGAATTAAAATCTTTGGTTTATCGCCAACAATTTTGGTCAACATAGGATTCTGACTTGAAAGTGGCAAACGTGCATCCACCAAAATCGTTACAAAATCAACATGCTTAAGATTTTCCTGAACCTGTCGACGGGCCTTAGACATGTGACCTGGAAACCATTGAATAGTAGCCATGTATGCTTCTCCTTTTGTATTCTTAGCAAAATATCATTTAAAATCTTTAAAAAAAGCCAAATCATTGGCTTTGCTTTAGTTATATTATAACAGATTTAGTTTGGGATGCCCAATTGTTATCACTTGGCTAAGCCTCAATAGGCATGAAGTTACCAACAATTTTACCGATGATTCGAGGGTCTTCATCATAAGGAGCAAATTTGTCACCATACCGTTTATTAAGAGAAACCAAACGAAGACCATCCTCCTCACGATAAACCTTTTTGATATAGGTTTGACCATCCCAGTCTACAGCATAGACATCGCCATCATAATCAAAACCTGTTTGTTTGATCAGCACGACTTCACCATTTAGGTAGGTAGGTTCCATAGAGTCTCCAAATACCCATGATGCAAAATCATGATCTATTTCTTCATCGTAGAAAACTTCATCATAATTGCCATCACCAAAATAAGTATAACCTGTTCCGGCTGATAAACGCTCGAAAACTTTATAAGAGTAAAGTGGGATAACGGGTGCTTTCTTCTTTTCTGCTTCTTGTTCCTCCAGAAGAGCTTTAGTGAATCGCAAAGCTTCTTGACGATTTTCCTCAGTTAATTCCAAGTACACTTCAACAATCTCGTGTTCAGACAGAAAATAGGTCTCGGCTACACCAAATAGTTCAGCCAGTACCGATAGATTCTTTTGATTTGGTTTCGTCTTACCATTTTCCCAGTTAAAATAAGAGGAGCGCGAAATCCCTAGATGCTTAGCTACTGATGCTTGACTCATTCCTTGTGCTTCTCGAATCTCTTTAAGCCTTTGTCCTGAAAACATAGCTACCTCCGTAAGTTAATAAACTAACATAAGTGTATCAAAAAAAGCAGTTGACTTCAAGTGAAATTAACTACTTTTATATTTCTCTTTTGTATTAATCTTTGACTAAAAATCCAAGATTATCGAGTGCCTCTTCAATATAATCTAAATCTTGTTGACTATCAGCTTCAACAAGATGATAGTGAACACCGTTGGTTAATTCAGATAGTGGTCGAAAGTCACTTGACGCTGCTTGTTCTAAAAAATGTCTAACATCTCGACGACAAGTCAACTTCAACAAGGCTTGAATTTCACCATAGGCTGGATGATCAATCATGATATTTTGAATACGTCCCCCATTATCGACAATGGCTAGAAGCTCTTCTTCCATATTATTCACCGTATGATTCACTTTAAACAGTCGATGTGCATAAGAATTATCATCACTAGTCTTATAAATATAACCCCTGTTAGTTGAGATAATTTGAGAACCATCTGCTCGCAGAAGTGCAATATCTTGGACAATGATTTGACGAGTAACACCAAAATGTTCTGCCAAACTCTGCCCATTAATCGCTTCTTTAGACTGCTTTAATAGGGTCAATAATTCTTGCTTGCGATTTAAAGTCATAGACTAAACAACTCCTCTTACAACTATCGAATTTTTCGAATACTTTTGAAAATCGTTAATGCTATAACGTAGTCTATCATACTATGGACAATAGTACCAAATCCAACTAAAACAAACAAGATATAAAATAGTTTTTGGAAGTCCTCCCCCGTTACTGAATAAAAAATCACACAAGCAATAACTTCACCTAGAGCATGAATAACCCCTAAAACAAAGTTAAAAATTAAAGATGATTTATGGTTTTCTATTGTTTGAGGAAACCTTTTCAAATAAAGCGCTCCTAAACAACCAAAGATGATATGCGAGAATGCCCTAAAAACAATAACAATCGGATAGCCGGCCATAAAGAAGCCTAAACTAGACGCTAAGATAACAAAAGCTGCCACCCAGGGAGATATAAACATAGCTAGAAATAATGGAACGTGACTCCCTAAGGTATAAGAAGCCGGTGGAATGATTAGTTTAATTGGCATAATACTTGGGATAAGGATAGCAATCGCAGTTAACAAAGCTGCAAAGGTCATTTCTTGAATTCTTTTTTTCGGCTTCATAATCTTCTCCTTTTTCTGTATATACAATAGTATATTACATTATATATACCTATATGTCAATATGCCATAAAAAAACTAGAGCCATAAGCTCTAGTCCTTTCTTATTTACGTTTTTTCTTAGCTTTCTTCATCTTGTTAGCTTGACGCTTCATCATATGTTTCATGGCAAATGAACCGACCTTACCTTTAAGACCACCACCAAGCATTTGGCTTAGATCCATATTTGCAAGATCTGGCATACCAGTGCCACCCATCATGCCTTCAAGAGCAGACATGTCCATATTCCCCATATCAGGCATATTTGGCATGTTTTTGGACAGATTATTTGGGTTAAGACCCATTTGACGCATCATTTGCTCCATATCGCCAGACATAACGCCTTGCATCATTTGTTTTGCTTGATTGAAGTCTTTAATAAACTTGTTTACTTCGATGAAGGTATTCCCTGAACCATTGGCAATACGGCGACGACGACTTGGAGTCAAGAGATCTGGATTTTCACGTTCTTCTGGTGTCATTGATAATACAATGGCACGCTTGCGAGCAATCTGCTTTTCGTCTACTTTAACATTAGCCAAGGCTGGATTGTTAGCCATACCTGGCAACATCTTTAGTAAATCCTCCATAGGACCCATATTTTGCACTTGGTCTAATTGGTCGATAAAATCATTGAAATCAAAGGTGTTTTCACGCATCTTCTCAGCTAACTCAAGAGATTTTTTCTCATCATACTCCTGAGAAGCTTTTTCAATAAGGGTAAGAAGGTCACCCATACCTAAGATACGGCTTGACATACGGTCTGGGTGGAAAGTCTCGATATCCGTAATTTTCTCACCAGTACCTGTAAATTTAATCGGCTTACCAGTGATCTCACGAATTGAAAGAGCCGCACCACCACGTGTATCACCATCAATTTTAGTAAGAACGACACCTGTGATATCTAGTTGTTCATTAAACTCCTTGGCAACGTTAGCAGCTTCCTGACCAATCATGCTATCTACAACCAAGAGAATCTCGTTTGGATGAGCAAAATCTTTGATATCACGCAACTCTTTCATGAGGGTTTCGTCAATCTGCAAACGACCAGCCGTATCAATCAAGACATAGTCATTTTTATTAGCACGCGCTTGTTCCAAACCATTTCTGACGATCTCAACTGCTGGTGTCTCTGTTCCCATATCAAAAACAGGAACATTGATTTGTTGTCCCAAAGTTTTCAACTGATCAATGGCTGCTGGACGATAGATATCTGCAGCAATCATCATTGGACGAGCTTCTTGTTCTTTAATCAGTTTATTAGCCAATTTACCTGCAAAGGTTGTTTTACCAGCCCCTTGAAGACCAACCATCATAATGATAGTTGGAATCTTTGGAGATTTCTCAATCTCAGATGTTTCAGATCCAAGAATTTCTGTCAATTCTTCATTAACAATCTTAATGATTTGTTGTGAAGCATCAAGAGTATCAATGATTTCGTGACCTACAGCACGTTCACGAACACGTTTGATAAATGTCTTAACAACTGGTAGAGCTACGTCTGCTTCAAGAAGTGCCAAACGAATCTCTTTAGTGACTTCTTGAACTTCTTTCTCTGAAAGTTTTCCTTTACGTCTTAAATTTTTGAAAACGCCTTGCAAGCGTTCCGTTAAGCTTTCAAAAGCCATATGCCATTTCCTCTCTTACTTTCTGCTTGAATCTAATCTCTATTATCAATGCTGCTCAGGATTGCAATTTGTTCCTGGAGATAGCTATCGTCTGCGTATTTTTCCATGATATCATCAAAAATTTGGCTACGGACGATGTAGTCTGAATACATATGTAATTTCATCTCGTAATCTTCTAAAATCTTCTCAGTGCGCTTGATGTTATCATATACGGCCTGACGACTCACACCAAATTCCTCGGCAATTTCTGCCAAACTATAATCATCCGCATAATATAGCTCAATATAGTTCATCTGCTTATCTGTTAACAAAGCTGCATAGAACTCAAAGAGGGCATTCATGCGATTGGTTTTTTCAATTTCCATAAGCTACATTTTA
Source organism: Streptococcus thermophilus (assembly GCF_010120595.1). NCBI lineage: Bacteria > Bacillati > Bacillota > Bacilli > Lactobacillales > Streptococcaceae > Streptococcus > Streptococcus thermophilus. The sequence continues at coordinate 1,390,382 of NZ_CP038020.1, read as the reverse complement.
CCATAAAATCATGGTGTTAGCACCATACTTGTGCAGAAAAAAGCAGTGACTTCTAATTGTTCTCCAAATAAAATTCAAAACGGTCGCCAACATAGTAACTTCGTACATATTCGAAAGCCTGCCCGTCTTGGAGAAAGGAAATTTGTGTCAGACTCAAAAGAGCATCACCAGTCTTAACCTTGAGGTGCTTGGCTAGACTACTATTGGCCAAACTTGCTGATATTGTCTGCTGACTTTTTCCTATTTCATAGCCATTATCAGTTAATGTCTTGAAGAAATGTTCGGTAATTTCTGATTCCTTAAAACCTCGGATAATTTTCTCAGGGATACTGGCAATTTCATAGGCAACCGGAATGTCATCAGCAAAACGAACACGTTCCATACGAATGACATGGGACTGTGGCAAGACACCTAAATTCTTGATTTCAAACTCATTTGGATGTAGACGTTGATACGAAATAAGCTCACTAGATGGCTTCCTCCCTTGGGATTTGACAATCTCAGTAAAACTCGTAGTTCCACGCATCTTTTCCTTAACTCGACTACTAGCAACAAAGGTTCCACTGCCTGGTTTGCGTTCTAAAATCCCCTCATCCACTAAAAGTGTTATCGCCTGGCGCACAGTCATCCGACTCACATCAAAAGTCTCGCAAAGATCTCGCTCGCTAGGAAGACGTTGCCCAATTTTCCAAGTACCATCATCAACATCTTCCTTAATCTTATCATGTATGCGAATATACGCTGGTAACATCCAATTCCCCTCCTTTTTCCCTATTTTACAAAAAAAGTGACAAAATTGTAAATATAAGTAAGAGATTTACAGTTTCTCGTATAAATCTAGGTGCTAAGTCCATGAATTTGTGATACAATGATTGCATAAGAAAGAATCTACATGTGATGCAAAAAGAAAGGGTAATAATGACTAACATTTCTACTTTGAATGATGTGCAGAAAATCATTGTTCTAGACTATGGTAGCCAATACAATCAGCTGATTGCACGTCGTATTCGTGAATTTGGCGTTTTCTCTGAATTGAAGAGCCATAAAATTACTGCTGATGAAGTACGTGCCATCAATCCCATCGGGATCATACTTTCTGGTGGTCCCAACTCTGTTTATGCCGAAGATGCATTTGGTATTGACGAAGAAATTTTCGAGCTTGGTATCCCAATTCTTGGTATCTGTTACGGAATGCAACTTTTGACCCACAAACTCGGTGGTAAAGTTGTTCCGGCTGGTGAAGCAGGTAACCGTGAGTATGGCCAATCAACACTTCGCCTTCGTGCCCAATCAGAGCTCTTTGCTGGAACTCCTGAAGAACAAGTCGTTCTGATGAGCCACGGTGATGCTGTTACAGAAATTCCAGAAGGTTTCCATCTTGTTGGTGACTCAGTGGATTGCCCATTCGCTGCGATGGAAGATACTAAGAAAAACTTTTATGGTATCCAATTCCACCCAGAAGTTCGTCACACTGTATATGGTAACGACATTTTGAAAAACTTCGCTTTTAGTATATGTGGTGCCAAAGGTGACTGGTCAATGGCTAACTTCGTAGATATGCAAATTGCACAGATTCGTGAAACAGTTGGCGACCGCAAAGTCCTTCTTGGACTATCAGGTGGAGTTGATTCATCTGTTGTCGGTGTGCTCTTGCAAAAAGCTATTGGTGATCAATTGACATGTATCTTTGTTGACCACGGTCTTCTCCGTAAAGGTGAAGGCGACCAGGTTATGGAGATGCTGGGAGGTAAATTTGGCCTTAACATTATCCGTGTTGATGCTTCTAAACGCTTCCTTGATCTCTTGGCTGGTGTTGATGACCCTGAGAAAAAACGTAAAATCATCGGTAACGAATTTGTTCACGTTTTTGATGACGAAGCAAGCAAACTTAAAGGTGTTGACTTCCTAGCTCAAGGAACACTCTACACTGATATCATTGAATCAGGTACTGAAACAGCGCAAACAATCAAATCTCACCACAACGTTGGTGGTCTTCCAGAAGACATGCAGTTTGAATTGATTGAACCACTTAACACTCTCTTTAAAGATGAAGTGCGCGCTCTTGGTACTGAACTGGGAATGCCTGACGAGGTCGTTTGGCGCCAACCATTCCCAGGACCAGGACTTGCCATCCGTGTTATGGGTGAAATCACTGAAGAGAAACTTGAAACCGTTCGTGAGTCTGATGCTATTCTTCGCGAGGAAATCGCTAAGGCTGGTCTTGACCGTGATGTATGGCAATACTTCACTGTTAACACAGGCGTACGTTCTGTCGGTGTTATGGGTGACGGACGAACTTACGACTATACTATTGCTATCCGTGCTATCACTTCAATTGACGGTATGACAGCTGACTTTGCGAAACTTCCATGGGAGGTTCTCCAAAAGATTTCTGTTCGAATCGTTAACGAAGTTGATCACGTTAACCGTATCGTCTACGATATTACAAGTAAACCACCTGCAACTGTAGAGTGGGAATAAAATAGTGACACTTTATAACACCAGAAACGTTGATTTTACTGCATTTAGCTAAAAATCAAGTGAGGTTCGGAGACACAAAATGATTTGAATTGTCTCCAAAACTGTCGCCAAAAATCCTCTCACTGAATGGTTGTCGGTGGGAGGTTTTTTTTGGCTCTCGCTAACACGTGTAAGGTGTTCAATGCTATAATTTAAGAGATAAACTATTAAGGAGACGACACATATGGCAAAAATTGAACCGAAAATTTTTGACGAGTTGAAAACGGCTTTGGTATCTTTTGGCGACAAATATTTTGTCGGAGAAGAATTGAACCGTTCCAAACTCACGGATGATTTACGAAATTATGATGAAGCACTTTTGAGCAAGTTGTTTGAAGTAGATTTCATTAAGAATCATTTTATTAAGGAGGTGGCAGGGCAAAAGCTCTTTCAAATTGAACAACTTGAAGAAGCCGTTCTCTATAACGATTACTGGGACACAAGCTACACCAAATATGAAAATCGTGTTGGCTTGGCTTCAAAAGGAAAATTCTTAGAAGACAGCCAAGATGTTGTCTTAGATTTTCCGTTCAAAGATTGTGTGCTTACTGCTTCCATGACCAAGGAGAATAACGAAGAAGGCTACGATGATGCCTTCTTGAATGAGGTTATCGAGAAAGACGAGATTGACCGTCTTTTTGACAAGAAAGTGTTTGTAAATGTCAAACGCTTTGGCGATAATAAGGGAGCACAGCACAACACAGCACAGTACAGTACAGAGGTAGATAATGGGATTGTTTCTTTTGATAAAGAGAAAGACAATCTGATTATCAAAGGAAATAATCTGTTGGCGTTGCATACGCTGAAAAATGAATTTGCAGGAAAAGTTCGTCAAATTTATATCGACCCACCTTACAACACAGGTAAAGACTCATTTAACTACAATGATAAATTTAATCACTCCAGTTGGTTAGTTTTCATGAAGAACAGGTTGGAGATTGCTTGGGAGTTGTTGTCTGATGATGGAACAATTTGGATTTCGATTGATGGGTATGAAAGTCATTATTTGAAAGTACTGGCTGACAGTGTTTTTGGTGCGGATAACTTCCTTGATGAGGTTGTGTGGCAACGTGCGTATGCACCTATCAATCTGAAAAAGACATTTTCGAAAAGTCATGATTATATCTTGGTTTACGCAAAAAATAATTCTGGGGCAAAAGAACTGAATAGGTTACCTCGAAAAGCTGAGATGGTTGCTTCATATAAAAATCCTGACAATGACCCACGAGGAGTTTACAAAGCAGATAATTTTTCCGTAGGGCCAGCTGTAGAAAAGAATATTTATGAAATTACAACTCCATCAGGTAGAAAAGTATTACCTCCATCTGGGCGTTCATGGTTATACTCAAAAAGACGTTACGAAGAATTACTTGCTGATAATCGTGTTTATTTTGGCAAGGATGGAAATAGTAGTCCATCATATAAAAGATTTCTTAGCGAAGTGAATGCAGGGGTTGTTGCTCAGACACTATGGACATATCAAGAAGTTGGGCATAATCAAGATGCTAAAAAAGAAATAAAGAACTTATTTGAAGGAACTGCTTCTTTTGGAACTCCAAAACCTGAAAAGCTGATTCAAAGAATTTTGACACTTGGGTCAGATGAAAATGACTTGATTTTGGATTTCTTCATGGGTTCTGCTACTACTCAAGCTGTTGCAATGAAGATGAATCGCCGGTTCATTGGTATTGAACAAATGGACTATATCAATACTGTCGCAGTTCCACGTCTTGAAAAAGTCATTGAGGGCGAACAAGGCGGAATATCAAAAGACGTTAATTGGCAAGGTGGTGGTTCATTTGTCTACGCCGAATTATTCCCTAAAAATATGAGCTACTTGCAAGATGTTATCCATGCCAAAAACCTTGATGAATTGAAGTCAGTCTATGAGCGTATGCTTGCTGGAACAGATACGACCGAACCTGCCGATATTTCGTTCCGTGCTGATTTATCCAAAATTGATTGGTTACAGGGGTTTGACGAAAATAAACGCCTACTTGTGAAACTCCTTGATAAAAACGGGCTTTACTACAACTTCTCAGAAATTGACGATAAGAACGTCCGTGACTTAATCTCTGATGAAGACTACACCTTCAACAAGACTTTCTATGAGGGTGGTGACTAGCATGGCAAAAGCAAAGAAAACGCCTACTAACGCTCGTCAATTTCCCCTTGTGGATCAGGCGGAACAAGCTGAAAAAGATTTGTTCAGTCAGCACCAAGGTTATGAAATTCCCGAATACATCAATGCTAACTTAATTCATACTTTGCGCGACTATCAGGACGAAGCTATCCGAAACTATCACTATACGCAAATGCAGATTAAGCCCAACCCTCAACACGTCCTTTTTAATATGGCGACTGGTTCAGGGAAAACCGACTTGATGGCAGGGCTTATCCTCTACCTTTATCAAGAGCATGGCTATCGCAACTTCTTGTTTACCGTCAATACCAACTCAGTCTTGATGAAAACAAAGGACAACTTGGTCAACGAAAATAGTGAAAAATACCTGTTCCAAGACAAAATTGAAATCGACGGCAAGCATATTTTCATTAAGCAAGTCGAACGTTTCCCACGGATTCAACAAGACAACACCATTTACATTAAGCTATCTTCGGTTCAAAAAGTATCGGATGACCTGTTTGTCTTGAAAGAAAATACCATGGGGCTTTCAGACTATGAAAACCAACCTGTTGCAGTCTTAGCGGATGAAGCACACCATTATTCCGCAAGCACCAAGTCTGAAAAGGAAGCTGAAAATACTTGGGAATCAGCCATTAACAAAATCTTGCGTGCCCGTGATGATAAGGAACAAAAGAATCTCCTCCTTGAATTTACGGCAACAGTCGATTTTGATAAAGAAGTCATATATAACAAGTATCGGGATAAGGTGGTCTACCGCTATCCGTTGAATCAATTCATGTTTGATGGCTATTCCAAGCAGGTTAAGCGAATTGAAACGTCCGCAAGCGACCAAGATAAAATGCTAAACGCGGTCTTGCTTTCGCAGTTTAGAAAATACTGTGCTTATGCCGAGGGTGTCACAGGAACATTTAAGCCCGTGATTATGTTTAAGTCCGCAAAAGTTGCGGTATCACTGGAAGCCAACAAGGTCTTTAATGAGCTGATTCAAAATCTCAACGTTACGGATTTGCTCGCATTTATCAAGCGCCAACAAGTCCTAGATAGCAACGACAGCTCAGCTTTGGAACTGGCTTACAATTACTATCTCAAAAATGAAGATGACCTTGCAAAAATCGTCCGTGAGATTAAGCAAGACTTTGACCCGAGAAACGTGTTAAATGCTAATGACACAAGCGGAAATATGCTTGAAAAGGGGCAGTATGAGGCACTCAACACGCTCGAAAGCCCAAACAACCTCTATCGTGTGGTTTTTGCGGTCGCAAAACTGACCGAGGGATGGGATGTTCTCAACCTCTATGATATTGTCCGTATTGAGCAGGAAGCTGCGACAAACAAAAATGCCACAATGGTTGAAGCGCAACTCATTGGGCGTGGTGCAAGGTATTATCCATTTGAATTGGACGGTGTGAAAAGCTATCAACGTAGATTTGATAACGACACCTCAAACAAGCAATTGTTCCTAGAAACGTTGCACTACCACACCATGAATGAGCCACAATATCTTAAACAGCTTGTAGGCTCATTGAAGCAAATGGACTTGCCAACGGGTCAGGACAAGAAAAATCCACCGATTGAAATCAAGGTCAAGCCTGCTTTCAAAAAAACAGAAACCTATAAGACAGGAAAAATCTATTATAACGAAGCTGAGGATGTGGCAGATGATTGGTTTGATTCCATTCAGAAATACGGAATCACACACAAGACCGATATTCAAAGAAGTTTGAATTATGGTACTCGTGAGGTGTCTTATCAAGCAACAGTCGCATTGACTGAGACAAAACAAATCCATGTTGATAGGTTTGATGACCGCTATATTAAGAAAGCCATTCACCGCCTTGAGTTTTATCAATTTGACAACTTGAAAAAGTATCTGCCATTGCTTGAATCCATGAAAGAGTTCATCTATGGGGAAAACTGGCTAAACGCAAGTAAGTTGAAACTTTTCTTGACCGTTCCAAAAGAATACAAGTCAACAGATATTACGGCAGACGAGATTTTGAAAGTCACCATTGACCTTTTGAAAGAGTACGAAGTCAAATTCAAGTCTGGCTATGTCAAGAAACGAGGCACAAACAGGTTTGTTGGCTACCCAATTAGTGAGTATCTAACCAACTATAATAAGCGAGTACCTGAGTATGACACGGCAAACCTCTTGAATGAAGCCACTCAAAAAGTTGCAGTTTACGATATAGCTGAGGACTTCTATGTCTATGACCGTGCTATCGTCAACAAGTTGGAATTTGACCTCATCACACGTATTCAAGCTCATGTGAATGAGCTAAAAGCCAAATATAACAAGGCAGTTTACTTGTTCCGCATGGACGAGAATATGCACCGTGAGTCAGCTAAGAGCGAAAAGCTCAAGCTCCATCAATATGGCTCACGGATCAATCGAGCTGGCGAAATTGTAGATATGCACTTGCAGGGCTTCCAACCCGACTTCATCTTGTTCCTTGAAGATAGTGACTTTTGCTTCCAAATATTCATTGAACCAAAAGGCATGAGTGGCGATAGATTCGTCAGCGAGCTATGGAAGCAGGACTTGTTGCTCTATATGACCGACCATCAAGCAGAGATGGAATTTGAAGATGGTGTCGATAACGTCAAGATTAGCGGTCTGAAATTCTTTACCGCAAAAGACGGACAAAACACAATCCCTGAATTGATGGCAATGTCTGGCGTGACCTATCAGAAACCTAATGAACAGATAGATTTATTGATGGTAGCAGACCCTTCTACTGATGTAATAATCGAGGAGGATGAGTGAAATGCCAAAGAAAAGTGTGAATTCACGACCCTATCTCAAAACTTGTGAGTTGATTTATCAATTGGCTTCACAAAGAATTGGCGAAAAATATCGTAAATGGGAAGCAGATAACCAAAAATATAATACCCAATCTCAGTTTTTTCCCGAGGACCGCAAACCTATTTTTTTCAAACATATTCTTTAAAAATAAAAAAATAGTAAGGAGTAATAAATGCAAGAAAAAATTATTTGTGAAAATAACTGGCAATATTTCTATCTCATTCCCCTCAAAAAGTTTAGTAAAATTCAATGGAAATCAAAAAATTTAAAATAGTAACAACCCCCACCATCTAGCCCACCAAAATAAGTAAATCTTTCTAAAATCCCAATATGAAAGGATTTTAGTGGTATAGATTACTATTGAGTGGAAATAAAACCAAAAACATCAAAAGCGCTGAACGCAATCGTTCAACGCTTTTTTGTTTTATATCTAGTTTTATATCTATATGAGGTTTTAGACCAATAAAAATTCTATCAACACAAATAAATCACTGGAATTTTGTTCAGAAATACTGCTTTCAAAAAGTAATTTAGCCAGTTTTAGGCTACCCAACTCCTCATATAGTTATCATGGTAGTCATTGACAAATGTATGTTTACTTAGTGAAATCAAGTACCTTACGTCCTTGAATTTCACCTTTTTCCATTTGATCAAATACTTTTACAGCTGTATCGACAGGAACGGTTTCAACAACTGGTACTACCAAGCCTTGTGCACCGAAGTCAAAAGCTTCTTCTAAGTCTTTACGCGTACCTACAAGAGATCCAACAACACGGATACCATCTAGAACTGTTTTGACAATTGAGAGCTCCATGTATTCAGATGGGAGCCCAACGGCAACGACCGTACCACCGGCACGTACTCTATCGACAGCCTGGTTGAAAGCAACCTTAGAAACAGCTGTTACAACAGCACTATGTGTACCACCAGTTTTCTCTTGGATATAGCCTGCTACATCTTCAACTTCTTTACCGTTCACCACTAAATCAGCACCAGATTCCTTAGCAAACTCAAGTTTATCTTGGTTGATATCAACAGCCACTACTCGTGCATTGAAAACCTTCTTAGCATATTGAATAGCCAAGTCACCTAGTCCTCCAGCACCATAAATAGCTACCCATTGACCAGGTTCAACTTTGGCTTCTTTAATAGCCTTATATGTTGTAACTCCCGCACAAGTAATAGATGAAGCTTGAGCTTGATTAAGTCCTTCTGGAACTTTCACAACATAGTCAGCAGTAACCAAAGCATAGTCACACATACCACCATCAACACTATAACCAGCATTTTTTTACAGACCGACAGAGTGTTTCACGTCCAGTTGTACAATATTCACAGTAGCCACACCACCCTTCGAAGAACCAAGCGATTGATACGCGATCACCTTTTTTTAGTGTTTTAACCCCTTCACCAACTTCTTCAACAATACCAATTCCCTCATGGCCTAAGATACGACCTGGAACTTGACCAAAGTCTCCATGGGCTACATGAAGGTCAGTATGGCAAACGCCACAGTATTCAACTTTAACCAAGGCTTGACCATGAGTAACTAACGCTGGTTTTTCATGGTCCACAACTTCAATACCTGTGATTGCTTGATTAACAACAACTGCTCTCATCTTAATCACCTCCATATGATAACTTTTAACACTCTCAGAAACAATATCAACGCTTACATAAACGTTTCTCAGTCACTGAAAAATTTCTTGAAAGCTCTGGCTAGCAATTAAAGAAATACTATTTCTCCCGCTGGATGCGATATGATTTAATCATTTCCAAGATACCTATACTGTCTCACGAGTGTCTTGGAATCCAAAAGACTGACTTCAAAATGGAAATAATGATTGCGTCCGTCTCTAGCATTCTCTTTATTTAATAGAAAATAATTATTTTGACTGATATCCATCTCTCTAAGAATATCATCCGTCAAAAAGGTTAAGGGAATATCCATAGCAGACTAGCGATAAAAGTCTTCTTCAAACTTTAGATAGCTATCAGAAAAATAGTCAATTTGAAGTTTATCATCATAAATTTTTCTCTTCTTCATCTATGTTTTTCGACCTCCAAACTAATTTCTAATATGTCCTTTGTTCGAATACGTTTATGTCGCTTGGAAGATTTTATAGTAACTTGATCAAAATCCAAGTCAACCACATAGCCACTAAACCTACAGCGCCTACCTTGATCCTTTATCTGGAAATTCCCCAATAATTGACCCAAATAAAGCTGGTTCAATAAAGTAAACTTCTCTAAATCATCCAAACGATTAGTTAGATTTTCTTTAGTCTTATCTTCATGTAGTGAACTTGTGTGTTCCGACAAGAAATATCACATCCACTTCATCATTCTCCTATCTGATGTTCCCTAGCAGATTGAAAGGGAAGGTAACTACGATCTATCATTTTAAGCCATCTAATCCTCCAGCTGACTGTCCACCAATAAGCTTACTTTGAGCAATACTCCTAGATGCCTCCTGTAAAGCTGTTGCTTTTTGAATGGTCGTAAAGCCAAATTCCTGACGAATACTATCTATAGCTGACTGAAGCCTTTCTTTTTTATCAATGTCATCTGGATTATCAAATAAAGAAAGAATTTGAATCTTTTCATCTACAAAATTTGCATAAGAAACACTGACACTTCTAACAGCCCCTCCTTGATATTTCTTCCGAAAGAGTGAAATGACATGCCCTATTAGTATTTTTGTATTATTGGCAGGCTCAATCTTCATCTGTGCTTGTAGCGAACGCTTGCCCTCTATCTTTGAAAATCCAATGCTAATGGAAACTTGACAAGCTTGCTTATGGACTCGTCTTAATCTAATAGCCACCTGTTCTGCTATCTCTTTCAGAATCAATTCAATATCAGCTTGCCGATCATAGTCTCGTGGTAATATTTGCGAATTTCCTAAACCATGTGACTTTGTTTTATAAGGTTTATGAACATTACTTTCATCAATACCATTGGCATGAAAAAAGAGGTCTAAGCCCACAATACCTAACTCCTTTTTAAGAGTATCAGGGTTGCTATTAGCAAGTTCTCGACCTGAAATCATATCTAACTTATCTTTTCTAGTAACAATCCTATCCGGGGATAAAGTAATTTAATGACGACGTGAAATCAATGAATCCCTCATCAATAGAATAGGGAAGAATATCATCAACACTGGCATAATTATGGAAAATGTGTTGAATCTGGATATTCTTTTTGATATAAAGATCCATTCGAGGAGGAACACTAAAGGTAACCTTGGCCCAAGATTCTATAAAATCAATAAAATCTCTATCCGTTGGAAGTCCCTGTTTTTTGGCATTATAATAATGAAACTTACGAGAATAAATATCAAAAGGTAAATCATAAGATCGACTAACATTTGACTTGCCAAAAACATGCTTAAATATAGGGGAAGACGCTAATATTGAACCATTAGCGTTTTCAGCTCTACTCATCACACATAGAGAAGTCTTAAGTGGATGTAACCCACGCTCAACACACTCTACACTCGCATAGAAAGATTTCATATCTACAAAAGCAATATCACTTTTTGGCTCTCTTGAATAATCGAAATATCCATGCTTGTCCTTTTGTTAGTTTATAAACTAACGTTAGTATAAATTATAACTTGTTATATATCAAGTGTTTTTCACAAAAAATAACAACATTCTTTCTAGAATGTTGTTATAGTCTTATCTTTTCCCTTTAACTTGGTCTGTTGCGACATCTTCACCAAACCACTTGTTAGAAATCTTTTGGAATTCTCCATTTTTATAAAGAGTTTCAAATCCTTGATTAATTTTTTTTATTAGTGTCTTATCTACCTTACGAGCACCTACAGCAAAGCTTTCTCCCTCGTAACCAGCAGGCATAACATTATACTGATCCAGAACTCCTGATTTTTCTAGGTAGTAATTAGCGTACACACGGTCAATCAATAGGCCATCAATACGTCCACTATTAAGGTCAATCAAAGCTTGTGTAAAAGTCGAATATTGGACAACTTTTTGATTAGCAACGACATCCTTCAAAATTTTTGGAGAAGCATTGAATGCATCATAACCAGACGACCCAGCTTGAGCACCTAAGGTCTTACCTGCCATTCCTGCAACAGAATCAATTCCTGAGGACTTTTTGGTTACCAGTACTTGTTCATTTACCATATAAGGTTCCGTAAAGTCTGCAGACTGCTTACGTTCATCTGTAACCGAGTAACCATTCCAAATAAGATCAATCGTCCCATTCTTCAACTCAGTTTCTTTCATATCCCAGTCAATAGCTTGCCATTCAACATCGATGCCATATAATTTAAAAACTGCATTAGCCAAGTCAATATCAAAACCAATATAGCTACCATCCTTTTCCTCATATCCCATAGGAACAAAGGTTGCATCAAAACCAATTTTGATTTTCTTTTCTTTGGTATAAGTTTGCCACTGGTCTTTCTGAGTTGCAAAATGTGAGCGCGAGCTACAAGCTGATAGCGCAAACAAAGGCAAAATAATAAGACAGGCTAGCAAAACTATTTTCACTATTTTTTTCATAGAAAATCCTCGCTATTTTGGATTGATAGTGACAATCTCATCAGCGATGTGCTGTGCAAATTGCATATCGTGAATAATAACGATTTGCGTAATCCCAATCTCACGATTCTGCAAAATCAATTTCTCTACTTCTTGACGCAACTCAGGATCAAGAGCTGAAGTTGGTTCATCATAGCCGACGATTTTCGGATCAATCATCATGGCACGAGCAAATGCAACACGTTGTTTTTGTCCCCCAGAAAGTGAATACGGATAAGCATTTCCATGTGCTCCAAGCCCTAAACGGTCAAGTAGAGTCTGAGCTTTTTTCTGGGCATCTTCCTTAGACATTCCCATCGTCTTAATTGGCGAAAGGGTTAAGTTATCTAAGACAGTCAAGTGCGGAAACAGTTGAAAATCCTGAAAGACAAAGCCTAGCAAGTTACGACTTTCCATCTGATCCAAGGGAATCTCTTCATTTTCATAAATAATTTGCCCTGAATCAATAGTTTCAAGTCCTGCTAGCATACGCAAAAGAGTTGTCTTACCACCACCGGATGGTCCAACGATAGCTAAGATTTTCCCCTCTTCGACAGTTAGGTTATAGTTATCAAAAATTTTGTGTTGACCAAATTGCTTGGAAATATTTTTTAATTCTAACATAAGGTCTCCTATTTATAATAGTTGAATTTCTTTTCGATGTTTTTCGAAGCCACAGTCACCAGACCCACAAGGATAAGATAAATAGCTCCGGCCACAAACATCGGTGCTAAGGTCGCATCACGGTTAGCAGCGGTACGACTTTCCAAAAGAAGGTCTCCAACCCCAAGAACATAAACCAATGATGAATCCTTAACCAAGTTAATAATCTCGTTAAAGATACTTGGCAAGACAATCTTAACCACCTGAGGAAGGATGATATAGCGTATGGTCTGGAAAGGACTAAGTTTAAGCATTTTAGCTGCTTCGTATTGTCCTTTTGGAATAGCCAAAATTCCTCCACGGAAAATCTCTGCGAAATAAGCTGCATAGTTAAGCGTAAAAGCAAGAATAGCAGCTGGTAGACGATCAAAGACAATCCCAACGCTTGGAAGAACGTAATAAACGAAGATCAATTGTAAAAGGAGGGGCGTTCCACGCATAATCCAAACGTAAAGGGTTAATAACCAATTTAAAGGTTTGAATTTAATCTGCATTAAGAAAGCAAGTACAATCCCTAATGGAATCGACAGTACGATAACAATGAAAAATACTTGAAGTGTGACTACCGCACCGTTCAAAAGGGCTGGTAATACTTCCAAAACGTATGACATATAAACTCCTATAATTATTTAGTGTTGATGAATATTATACCAAAAAAAACAAAAAAATAGTATAAGATTTTAAAAATACTAAAAGGAGTGAGACTGAACCCTCTCTAAAAATTGAGTTCTAATTCCCACTCCTCAAGGACTTAAATAATCTGGAAAACTGTAGGTCTTAAAAAATTTCCTACTTAATCCTTATTTTTAGATTTTCTTAACAAATTCTGATTTAAGTTTCATGGAACCAAAACCATCAATCTTACAATCAATGTTGTGATCACCTTCAACCAAGCGAATATTTTTAACACGTGTTCCTTGCTTGATGTCTTTCGGAGCACCCTTAACTTTCAAATCTTTGATAACTGTAACAGTATCGCCATCAGCAAGACATGTTCCATTGCTATCAAGAACCGCAAGTCCTTCTTCTGCAACTTCGTTTGGATCCCACTCATAGGCACATTCCGGACATACTAGCAAGATTCCATCTTCATAGACATACTCTGAGTTGCATTTTGGACAATTTGGCAATGACATAATTCTCTCCTAAGATTGTAATACAGATACTATTCTACTTTAGATTACTTAATTAAGCAAGAGTGAAAACAAGAAAAACATATACCCCCCTTACAATGTAAGAGATGTTAGTATTTTTATTCAACTGTAACGGATTTAGCTAAGTTACGTGGTTTATCAACGTCGAGTCCACGATGAAGCGTCGCAAAGTAAGCAATTAATTGTGTCGGTACTACCATTGAAATTGGTGATAGGTAAGGGTGGACATTATTAAGAACGATGTCATCACCTTCCTTAGCAACGTTTTCCTCAGCAATGGTCAACACTTTAGCACCACGCGCTACCACTTCTTGGATATTACCACGAGTATGACTAGCAAGAACAGGATCTGACAGGAGGGCAATAACTGGTGTGCCATCTTCGATAAGAGCGATTGTACCATGCTTCAACTCACCTGCTGCGAAACCTTCACATTGGATATATGAGATTTCTTTTAATTTAAGACTTGCTTCCATAGCAACATAGTAATCTTGACCACGACCAATATAGAAAGCATTACGTGTTTCTGAAAGAAGAGCTGCCACCTTCTCATCAATCACTTCTTTTTCAGAGAGCGTTGATTCGATAGATTGTGCTACAAGTGACAATTCATGTACCAAGTCGAATGCTTTAGCTTTTTCATTACCATTAGCTTCACCGACTGCTTTAGCCAAGAAGGCAAGGGTCGCAATCTGAGCTGTGTAAGCTTTAGTAGAAGCTACGGCAATTTCTGGTCCAGCATGAAGAAGCATTGTGTGATCAGCTTCACGAGAAAGAGTAGATCCCGGAACGTTTGTCACCGTCAAACTTGGAATTCCCAACTCGTTAGCTTTAACAAGAACCTGACGACTATCTGCTGTTTCACCTGATTGACTAATAAAGACAAAGAGAGGTTTTTTGCTAAGGAGTGGCATACCATAACCCCACTCAGAAGAAATACCAAGCTCAACTGGAGTATCTGTCAACTCTTCAAGCATCTTCTTAGAGGCAAAACCGGCATGATAAGAAGTTCCTGCTGCGAGGATATAGATGCGGTCAGCTTCTTGAACAGCTTTAATAATTTTAGCATCTACAGTCACTTGACCCTTGTCATCAGTGTAAGCTTGGATGAGCTTACGCATCACTGTTGGTTGCTCATCGATTTCTTTGAGCATATAGTATGGGTATGTCCCTTTACCAATATCAGAAAGGTCAAGCTCAGCAGTATAGCTATCACGTTCTTTAACATTCCCATCATAATCTTGAACTTCGACACTATCAGCTTTCACGATAACCAACTCTTGATCGTGAATTTCCATGTATTGATTTGTTTCGCGAATCATAGCCATAGCATCTGAGCAGACCATGTTATAACCACCACCAAGACCAATTAAAAGTGGTGATTTGTTTTTAGAGACATAAATTGTTGATGCATCTTCAGAATCCATGAGGGCAAATGCATACGATCCACGGATAATGCGGAGAGCCTTCTTGAAAGATTCAATAGTTGACAAACCGTCTTCTTCAACAAATTTACCAATCAAGTGAACAACAATTTCAGTATCGGTTTGACCTTTGAAATGATGACCAGAAAGGTATTCTTCCTTAATTTCAAGATAGTTTTCAATAACACCGTTGTGAACCAAAACGAAACGTTCTGTTTCTGAGCGATGTGGGTGAGCATTGTCTTCCGTTGGTTTCCCATGAGTCGCCCAACGAGTATGTCCGATACCTGCAGTACCTTCTACACCTTCAATTTTAGCAGTAAGTTCCGCAATACGGCCAACAGCTTTAACCGATTGACTAGATGTTTCACCAGCTACAAAGATACCGGCTGAATCGTAACCACGGTATTCTAGCTTTTCAAGTCCTTGAATCAAGATATCAGTTGCATTTGTGTTACCTACAACACCAACAATTCCACACATATTTTTAATAATAACCTCAAGTCAAAGAGGTCATGTCTCCTTCATTTAAAATTGGTATAGTCAATAAGCTCTTTTAAAAGCTTAACGAAGACAGTATATTCCATATATTCAACATTGTCAAGCATAAAATTGGTATAGTTTCCAAAAGACCTTTTAATTGCTTCTTATCCTAAGGAATAATACTTAAAGTATGCTATAATAAGGCTATGCGAATTCAACAATTACATTATATTATCAAAATCGTCGAAACCGGCTCAATGAATGAAGCCGCAAAACAACTTTTCATTACACAACCAAGTCTTTCAAACGCTGTCCGCGATTTAGAAAGAGAGATGGGAATTGACATCTTTATTCGTAACCCTAAAGGGATCACCTTAACCAAGGATGGTGTTGAATTTCTATCTTATGCCCGTCAAGTAGTAGAACAAACTAATCTCTTAGAAGAACGCTACAAAAGTCACACAGAGACACGTGAATTATTTAGTGTTTCTTCTCAACACTACGCTTTTGTCGTCAATGCCTTCGTCTCACTTCTCAAGAGAGCTGATATGACGCGTTACGAGCTCTTCTTACGTGAAACTCGTACCTACGAGATTATCGAAGACGTTAAGAACTTCCGTTCAGAAATCGGTGTTCTCTTCCTTAATGGCTATAACCGAGATGTCTTGACTAAAATGTTTGACGATAACAGACTTACCTATACTAGTCTCTTTAAAGCTAGACCTCATATCTTTGTCAGCAAGTCAAATCCTCTGGCCAAGCATAAAGTGGTCTCATTGGAAGATTTAGAGGACTTCCCTTACCTTAGTTACGATCAGGGGATTCATAATTCCTTCTATTATTCTGAAGAGATTCTCTCACAAATCCCCCATAAAAAGTCGATTGTGGTTTCAGACCGTGCAACACTTTTTAACCTATTAATTGGTTTGGATGGATACACAATTGCCACTGGTATCTTAAATAGTAATTTAAATGGTGACAATATCGTCTCTATTCCACTAGATGTTGATGATGAAATTGATATTGTATACTTGAAACACCAAAAGGCTACTCTCTCTAAAATGGGAGAAAAATTCTTAGACAACCTTGTTAAGGAGGTCACTTTTGATAACTAATATAAGAGCTACTTAGTCCCCACCACATAAGGTTGGAATTTTTTATCGTTCAAAAAAGCCCCTTGTACTGACCCCAAAAAGTTAGACAAATAATTTATCCAAAGGATTTAGTTCTGTATTGCACAGGACTGAGTCCTTTTAGTTTTACCTTAATGCGTTTGTTATAATAATTAATATAGTCTACAATAGCTTGTTTCAATGTTCAAGTGAGTGAAACGTCTTCTCGTAACCATAAAACATCTCAGACTCAAGAATGAGAAAGATTCCATCATACCATTGTCTGGACTATTTCCCTTACGTGACATGGACGGTTGGGTCCCTTTATCCTCCAAAAAATGATGATAGAAATCGTGTTGGTATTGCCATCCTTGGTCGCTATGGAGAATTGTGTTTTCATAATGGTCTTCTGTAAAAGCTTGTTCTATCATAGCTTTCACTTGTACTAAATTCGGCGACCTAGAAAGATTATAAGCGACTATTTCACTATTGAAGCCATCTAATACTGGTGATAAATAGAGCTTTTGGCTGCTTGCTGGAATTGCAAACTCTGTCACATCTGTGTAGCACTTTTCCATTAGTTTGGATGCTTCAAACTGCCGTTGAATAAGGTTATCTACTTTCTTGCCAACTTCTCCTTGGTATGAAGAATACTTGCGTTTACGACCCAGTTTAGGCGGTCTCCCTCTTGTTTTCTCAACAATAGTATACCCATTTTTGTATTGTGCTATCCAATTGTTAAGCAATCCTTGATTTGAGAGGCCATAGTCCAGGCAAACACTTTGTTGAGAACAACCCTTCAAGTAGAACTTTATCAATTATTTCTTGTTTTAATTTAGGAGAATAATAACGATTCTTTCCCTGCTTTCTCAGTTCATATATTTGAACTTTATCTTCGTAAGTCAATTTCATAATAAAAATACCCCAAAAGTTAGATTTTTTCTGTCTAACTTTTGGGGTGCAGTTCATTTCGGCTCTTTTTATTTATAATTTTTATAACTTGCCCAAGCCACATCTATAGATAAGGTCTCAGCATCTGTGTATGATCCTCTATAACTATTCCAAACTAGATCGCTACTCGAACCTGTTGCCTGGGTAACTGGGGCTTGGTCGTAGATAGTAAGCCCATAGTATGCAATAATACTATTTAACTTAGAAGCATAAAGACTATCTGTAGCATAGGTTCCTGTGAGTGTCTGAGTAGCATCCGCATAGCTGCTTGTATTTGATTTCCAAGTACCTGAATAAGTGGATGACGTCATTAAAGCAGCATAATCTGCTAGGGAATCACTCAGACTTCCATATGAACGGAAGGGCTCGTCAATCTCGTAAGTATTTCCTGTACCGTCATCTTCCCAAGTACGCATTGTAACAGAGTTCCCATTATAAGAACCCTTAATACCAAAGAAGTTGTAATAAGGAGCTTGACTCAAGCCTGACTGACCTGAATTTGATTCCAAAATAGCTTGAGCAATTAAAACAGAGGCATAGATATTGTAATCTTGACCAATCTGTCTCGCAGTCTCTCCGATACTATCAATAAAAGCCGTCGTAGTTTGATTGTAGGAAGCTTCAGCTTTAGCAGTAACACTGTTATCATTTTTTCTATCTGTTGTAAATGCCAACACCAAAAAAAGTGAACAAAAAAAAGCCCCCACTATAAAAACAAAATACTTCTTTAAAAGACGACACATACAACCCTTCCTTCATAAAAAATTAATCATAATGTTTTAATACTATTCTATCAAAAAAACTAACATCCCGCAATCTTCTTACCTAGTTTTTGTTGAGAATTAAGGCATAAGTCGCCTTTACATCGTATTTATAATAGGCTATAATATAGCTAACTTTTTAGGAGATGACTTAATGAAAATAAAAGAATTCTTACCTGGAATAAGTATTTCAATACTTATATCACTCATAGCTTGGTATCTTGGAAACTTATTTCCTATTATTGGTGGGCCCGTCATTGGACTTTTTATCGGACTCTTATTAGCTAGTCTACTTATAAATCAAAAAAGATTTATAATAGGGATGCAATTCACATCGAAAAAAGTATTGCAATACGCAGTTATTCTTCTGGGATTTGGATTAAATCTTTCTCAAGTCTTCAACGTTGGTTTAACATCTCTACCCATTATTTTAACTACTATTGCTACGGCACTGATTACTGCTTATGTCATCCACAAGCTATTTAAATTAGATAGTGAAATCGTAACTTTAGTAGGAGTAGGATCATCTATCTGCGGTGGTTCTGCTATTGCAGCCACTGCGCCTGTTATCAAGGCCAAAGATGAGTCCATTGCAACTGCAATCTCTGTTATTTTCTTTTTCAACATTTTGGCAGCTCTACTTTTTCCTCACTTAGGCTCTTGGTTAGGCCTCAGTAATCAGGGCTTCGCTATATTTGCTGGAACAGCTGTTAATGATACATCCTCTGTAACTGCTACCGCTAGTTCATGGGATAGCTTACATGGAACATCCATCCTAGAGCAGGCAACGATTGTTAAACTAACAAGGACACTTGCTATTATTCCTATTACTCTAGGACTCTCTATTTGGCAGTCAAAAAAAGATAATACAAAGGAAAGGTTTTCTCTGACCAAAGCAATTCCAAACTTTATCCTTTGGTTCCTGTTGGCTTCACTCATTACAACCGTTGCAATGTCTATGGGGGTCCCAGCAACTATCTTTGCTCCTTTAAAAGACCTTTCAAAATTCATGATTATCATGGCCATGACAGCTATCGGTTACCAAATAAATCTCAAAAAACTAATTACTAAGGGAGGTTCTGCTCTATTAGTGGGAGGGCTTTGTTGGCTATTAATTAGTATCGTTTCACTCCTCATGCAAAAACTATTAGGATTTTGGTAAAATAAATAGAAAACTCACAAACTTGCTTAGTTTGTGAGTTTTTTTATTGTGTAGTTATTTTTTATATTCAAAGATATAGGTTTGAATAACCTTATCTCCCTCATTTGTCACTCTCAAGCCAACATCATAGTTATTAGTTTCACCACTTATGTCTTGAACCTTATAAAACACCATCCTTCTTTACTGAGGAAGGAGATACTTGACCAGAATAATGGTTTACTTCAAGAACTGAAGTGCTCTCTGGAGATAAGGAAATGAAACCATTTAAAGAATAAAAACCATAAAAAATAAAAACTAGAAGGCTGAGTGAAGCAAGGCTCCCAAAATAATACTTAAAAAAAGCCCCCGATTTCAACCCCTGTTTACTCACTTAGTTATTATCTTCCTTTAACTTAACATTATTTTTATTAGAGTATCTTTAAATTTTATTTTACACATATTGGGGAATTTTGTCAAATTATCTGATATTTAAAACATAAACTAAATTTCTTGACATATCAAAAGCCATTAGCAATCTAACGGCAATTTTTTATATCTGAGATAACGTATTCAAGACGGTTATAAAGACCAAGCAATAAGTCATAACTTCGATTTTCGTTTTCTTTCAAAACAGAATAGACTGTTGTACCGTAACTAAATTCAAAGAAGTCATCTAATTCTTTAAGCCAGTCATCAATAACCCCTAAATTTTGATCGATAATAGCAAATAAACTTGGCTGATACCAGATTGTACCTTCGATATAAAGGTTTTTGTCAGATAATTTAGATAGTGATACTTTTAAGTCAGCAAGCTCACGTTTAGCAAGATTGGGATCAATCTTGAGATCGAAAAGCAAGCGTGCATCATGATTAAGAATATTGAGTTCTGCTTGAAGCAGTTGAATATAGTGTATCGCTACTAAATACTGGTTCATAGGTCTCTCCTGGTCTTATGAAAATCGTAATATTATTGTACCACTAAAGAATGAAAAAAGTAGTAATTATTTAATATTTTACGTGATTTTTTTAGAAATATTTTTATATTGAAAGTTTTATTTTAAAATAATTACACTAGTTGTTTTTCTAATACTATAAAAAATGAATAATTTTCAAAAAAATAAATAAACACTCAAATGAGTGATTTAATACTCTTAGTGACTGACCATTTCTTGTGCAATTTCAAAGCCGCTAAGTTTTCCAGGGTAGTAAGTTGGCCAGTTGTCCATTTCTTTTAGAATTTCTTCTTGGCTACTATTACCAAAGAAAATGTGAAAATGTGCTGAGCTTGTTGGATCTATTTGATGATCAGAGAATTGGACATACTGGTAAGGATTATCTGCCGCTTGACTGTCAGTTGCCGTAAAGAGATAACGAACACCCTTTTTACCAGAAGAATAGGTCAAAATCTTATAACCATCATAACGATAAGTGTGTGTCACACTGCTTCCATCAGTCTTAGTGAAAGTCATGGTCATCTTTTTCCCATCAATGGCAATTTTAGAAACATCTGTTTGATAACCCTTAATATAGTATTCTTTGTACTCTTGTGCTGTTTTATCCTTATTCAGCAGAGATTTGTATTCAAATACTTGATCTAATGTACCATCTTGAAGGAAGGGATAAACCGATTGCCACTCACCTGACCAATCTGACAGTTCTCTGTCTTTAACATCTTTGTCATCAAAGTAACCATTTTGAACAGTTTTCTTATCATTGCTTCCATCTTCAGGTTGAATATCTTTACCTTCAACATCTGTTGTCAAACGAAGACTTTTTAGATTTTCAGTCATAACACTGACATAATCTTCACCTTTTTTCAATTGATCCTTAGTTAGGGATTCAATAGGGTTTAAAACTGCTGTCTTAACTCCTACTTCATTGGCTAAGGTTTTAGCAATACTACTAGAAGCATTCTCTTCAAAGTAGATATACTTAATGTCATATTCTGAAACATACTTAGAAAGGCTAGCGATACGTTTTGCAGATGGATCAGATTCAGCTGAAACACCTGAAATTGGTACTTGGGTTAAACCATAATCTAAGGCAAGGTAGGCAAAGGCTGAGTGCTGTGTAACAAAACTCTTCTGTTTTGCCTGACTAAACGCTTGTGTATATTCCTTATCCAAAGCTTGTAATTTTTTTAGATATTTTTCTGCGTTGGTCGTAAATACCGCTTTTTTATCTGGATGTTGAGCAATCAAACCATCTCTAATAGTTTCCACTAATTTTTGAGAACGTTTTGGTGAGAGCCAAACATGGGGATCGTACTCATGATAATGTTCTTCACCACCGTGATCGTGATCTTCTTCCTCTGTACCAGGCAAAAGAATCATTCCTTTACTTGCCTTAATGACTTTGGTATGTTTGGTGTTAATGTTTTTTTCAACCTTTGGAACCCATGTTTCCATATTCTCATTCAGGTAGACAAAAGTGTCAGCCTTCTCAATATCAGCAACATTCTTAGTAGAAGGCTGAAAATCATGGACCTCACTACCTGCAGGGATAAGATAAGACACCTCCCCCTCATCTCCAACAACCTGTTTGGTGAATTCATAAACAGGGTAGAAGCTCGTTACAACCTTCAAATCACCATTTCCCTTTGAATCGTGTTGACTAGTCGTATAATAAATACCTGCACCAGCTACTAGAACAACAGATGCTAATCCTGCTAGGCCAAAAATGCGTTTCTTTTTCATGATATTCCTTTCAAAATACTTAACCAGTTAATAGTTTGCTGGTTAAGTATATCACACTAATTTTATTTTGCAAGTCCCTAAATAAAAAAATTGAAATATTTCGAAGAGAAAAAATGATTCGATATACTGGAAGTATCATTTTGAAAGTAGGTTACACATGTTTCGAAAACTAACCCTATACATTTTTCTATTTTTGTCAGCCATCGGCCTTGACCTATGATACACAATCATATACTTCTGGCGCTTTGTCTGGATCGGCTTATGGAATTATTGGGCTATCAACTCTCATTGCTCTCTGCTACATCATTCCAGCAATATTTCTGATTCAGTTCTTAGGCAGGAAATGTCAGGTGAAACCACTTGTTCTCGTATTTGCTCTAATTGGCGGATTCTTTATTACAGGTTGGTTGGCAGGTTATGCTAATACTTTTTCCCATGAATGGGTGACTGCCCGTCTTTCTTCAAAGAATTTCTTCTACCGATTTGAGGATGCTATAATGGCACCACTGGTTGAGGAACCTCTCAAACTAGCAGCATTTATCTTTGCTGTCTATGTGGTTCCAACAAAAAGTTACAAAGGGCTCTTACTCGTTGCTATTACAGCAGGTCTGGGCTTCCAGATTAGTGAAGACTTCTCCTATATTCTTTCAGATTTGCCTGATGGTTTTTCTTATACAATCTCAGGAATTCTTGGTCGAACTATTGGTGCTGTATCGTCTCACTGGCTTTACACATCCTTCCTCGCTATGGGGCTAGTCCTGATATGGTGTTCACGTCAAAAACTCATTAGTTCTAAATACAGTCTTATTGGTATGCTTTATGCTTGTGGTGCTTTTGCGGCACACTTGCTTGAAATTTACCTCTTCGAAATTTAGAAAGCGATTTGCCATGGGCATCAGGTCTTCTTATTTCACTCAATCTTTTCTTCCTCATTATACTTTATCAGATCCTCTCGAAACTGGATGAAGAAAACAAGTAATGTTAAACTACGAAAAAAGCCTTTCCAATTTTATGGAAAGGCTTTTTTGATGACTTTAATCACTCATAGAAAAACGATCGGTCATCAGATTACTAGCATCATCTAAGACTTTTGCCAATAGTTTATCTGTTTCTGACTGAATCTTATCACTAATTTTTTGATTTTCAGCTTCAAAATCAATACTTTTATCATTAGCTAAAGCGGTATCAACATGATTAATCATGGCATGGCCAAGAGCCATCGTTGTTTCTACATAAGTATCCAAATCAGCTTCATGATATTGGAAATGAGGATCACAGATAGCAGCAATCAAGCGATTACTCCAGTAGAAATTACCTGTATCTACTTTATCAGTTGTTTGACGGAAATAAGCAGGTGTTGTTCCGACCTGAGTCCAGAATGACACCATTGCACCAAAAGTCATTGATCCATAGGCTAACCATTAAGTTCTGTTGCAAAGTTTTCCAAAAAATCTATTTTAGTGTAAAATTGAGAAAAAAGACAGAGAGGACAGAGTAATGAATCATTTAATTTCTCCCAGCTCTTTATTAATCATTCTAACTTTTTTAATACTATTTTTTCTTACCACTAATAACTTTGTATGCGGTAGAATTTTTTAGAATGCCCAATTCTGTATTGTCAGAGAAGAACTTGTTACCGAGATGTAAAGAAAAAGCTGAACAATTTCTTGCTCAGCCCTTGACAGTGATACGTTTATCATGTATCATAAATTAGAGACTGAGTAAGAAGTGATGGTTCTTACTCGGTAAGTGGTACG
The DNA here is from genome assembly GCF_010120595.1 of Streptococcus thermophilus. NCBI lineage: Bacteria > Bacillati > Bacillota > Bacilli > Lactobacillales > Streptococcaceae > Streptococcus > Streptococcus thermophilus. The sequence goes on along the minus strand of NZ_CP038020.1, from coordinate 1,366,215 downwards.
CTGTAGGAGGCGTGCCACTTTTTTATTCGATTAAGTTATATAAATTATAACACACATAGGCACACCAAGCAAGTATTTTCTTTAGAATTGTAGCACAAAAAGCCTTTCTTTTTGAAAGGTTATTGTTATATAACTTGTTGTATAACTTTTTATCTAATTACCAAAACGAAGTCCTCGTTTTCCTTCTCGCTTACTAAAGCGACGTAGCTTATATACACGCTCAATCCGATTAAGTTTTGACTTGATTACACCTGCCGAAACAGACTCTAGCTCAGTCATTTTTTCATATTCCTCTCTCCAGGAACCAAAAAATAAATCTCTGAGTTGTTCCTCATAGTTGAGAACAATTATACGGCTCATTGTCTCTGCTCCCCACACTGTCCAGTACATACCACGCTTCTTCATTCTGTAAGTAATTTTACGGTGTTGAGACTCCATAATACCTATCCCTGCATGAGTGAACCCTCTTAATTCAGCTGGCTTAGTGTATTGAAAATTATTGAGTAGCTTTCTCTTAAACTCCTTAAAAGTCTCTAGTTCTTCTTCGGTTGAAATCAATGCTTCTGTCGTATCAAAAACTGTGCGAAGTTTCCCTTTATCATGCTGCTTAATCGCCTGAAAAGCTCTATCCAGGAGCTCTTCTGAATAAGGTTTAAAAAAGGATTTTATCTTTTGGTTAACATGGTATTCATCCCAAAAGTGTTCGTGACGTTTAATTTTCAAGGCCTTAGCAATTTCCTTAAATACATATGGTGTATAACCGTGACCACCGTCAGAATTAGTAATAAGAAGTGTTCTTTCGGTTATCTCATAGGTGTTATAGAGATAGTCTAATACTTGCTCTCTAGCCAACCGATTATCCAAACCAACAAACTCCTTTTTATCTTTTAGCTCAAAACGATTACTACCAACTTTATGACTTCCAGTATGAACTACAAAATGCGATAAATCATAGTGACGGTTATCCGTATCTACGTCACGTGCCTTGACCATCACACCGTCACCTTCAATATAAATCACATCTACCTTATGCTTCTCTCTGCCATCAGTATCTTCATAAAAACGATAGGTTGCACGTTCTGCCAGCAGCTGATCACACAGTTTAACTGCTTGAACAACGGTAGGCTTTGTAATCGTAATATGGTAAGTCATCTGAATAACCTGAGTTACCTTTTCATAAGGCATCATCGTTGATAGTCTAGCAACCTGATACATAAATTCCCAGGAGAAACGCACATTCTTTTTTAACCCAAGTTTCTCATCCACTGGAACAAACCAGTCTTCCCCTTTCTTCCATCGGCGGCGGCGAAACGTAAACTCTCCAAAGGTAAAAGCAACTGTTCGTTCCATTGAGTGAATACAGGTGTATCCTCTAGCTTTCATCACTGGAACCATTTGCTCATCGTATTTAGCTACAAAATCATAAAAATCAAGGGCATTTTGGGCAAGCAGTTGTTCTTTAAGTTCTCGTTCATCAAAGTTTGTCATTGACTCTCTCCCATAAATTAGAATAACGTGCCCTATTTTATAAATTTACTGGAACCTTTTCAAATTTCTTTTTATTCTGTAAAGAAAAAGCCTTCCACAAAATGGAAAGCTCTTATGTTCTATTCGTTTTATTTTTTAGCTTGTTAGAATCTTTGAGAAGATTCACTTGATCATTGATAAACATCCAAGTTATAAAGACAAATGGAATACCTACAATCATAACGATCCCTGCTTCCAAAAAGTCTGCAATGAATGAAAAGTCACCTGAAAAATGAACACCCACTACAATTAGAAGAATTGGTAAAAACAGCACAGGAACAAATTTTAACGCTAACAATCCAATGACTAGTAAGAAAAACATATTTAATCCAATTGTCTGGTAGAAAATATAGAGAGCAATTGCTACAATCAACCACCATAAAGTCTGAACCATTTTTTTGAGGGAAACAAAAACAATCATAATCAGTCTCCTAATTTTTACTAATAATATGACAAGATTTCATCAGTCAAGTAAATTCTATTTGGCTGCCCTAAACCTTGCTTTACTTCTACGATAAGGTGTTTTTGTGCCAGAATTTTTTTAACCGAAATCACTGTCGTTTTACTACAATTTAGCGCTTCAGCCAAATCTTCATTTGAGAAGTAAATAAAAATATTCCCTTCATCATCTTGACCTTTATAGATAAAATCTATTGGTTTACGTAACCGATCTAGCAACAAAGCATAAGCTGTAACTCCATTAGCACCAAACTCAGGAAGGCAATGTTCCATCAATGGTCTAGGTACATAAAACTGCCCACTCTCTAAAACTGTTGTCGCAAACTCAGGAATATCACTCATGGTTGAAAGATAATTCATCAGTTTCTCCTTAATCCTTTAATTTACGTTGTAGTTTATTCCACTCTTGGATAATCAATTTTTCTAAATAATCTGAGGCAGACTTCGCCTTATGATAGGAAACCAACTCTTCGAGTTTATTATAACGGACATCATAATGTAATGAAAAGGGGTAACGTCCCTTTTTATCGTAGCTGTCAGGTGATTTTTGTGCCGCTACTTCTTTACCTGATGATTGTTTTCGTTTTTTAGGTAGCTCCTTATCAAAGGTGTCCCTTAATTGAGCAAAACGATTATTTGTCATTATGCTGCCTCTCCTTCTAGTACCGTTAAAATATTTTGATAGACATACTCTATATTATCATAAAATTTCTGATGATCCTGCTTTTGTTTTTCAGTCATTTGTTCACGTTGCTCAAAAACACTCTGGTTAATAACTAAACTCTTAGCCACTAACTCCTTTTTCTGAATAGATCCTAAGTAAGCCTCATCTTCCTGAACCACATCCAAGAATTGCTTGCAAGTTTCTGTCACATTATTGCCGTAAAATTCAATCTTATTGCCAATAAGATAAGCTTCTGCCTTAACATAGCTTTTCTTTGTAATCACTTCTACTGCTTCACTCTTGATATAATCTACAAATTTTTTGAGAGCTAACCAGGCACGAAAACCGTTAGTAGAAGCATCCGTTACCCCCAGGACAATATCAGATACAGCAATAAAATTCGCTGTCACTAGACTTTCATCATTGTGCGTATCAATTAATATAATATCAAATTGTTCAGCTAGTTCATCGTAGTGCTCACTGAACCACATAAATAACTGAAGATACTTATTGTTTCGACTGGATAAGTCTAACTGTTCATCTGTCAGTCGCTCATCTCCACGGATTAAGCTAAGATTATCATTTATACGGCAGATTTCATACTCACCTGTTGTGAAAATATCATAAATTGTCTTTTCACTAGTCACATCAAAGGAGTGCGTTAAATTACATTCTCTTGCCCCATCAATTAGCAAGACACGCTTATTTTTAACACGTGACAACCAATCTCCTTCATTGTAGGTATGACTACTTTTTCCGCCACCACCTTTATCAAGGTTTGTTGTTTGAATCTTCATAAAAGCACTCCCATTCTTCTATAATTAGTTGGATAAAAAGTTATATAACTTTTTATATATCTATTTTATCTTATTATTTATTTTATGTCAACTAAAAATGCACAACTTGTTATATAACTTTTTGTGCATTTGTTTTCTTATTTACTATCCAAAAGAACCTCCAATATTCCCACCAACATAGGCTTTCAACTGAATCTGATTAACCGTTGTATTAAAGTTTCCTACAAAATAACAGTTATCTTCTCCCTTCTTTGTCAGAACAATCAAAAATTGAACAACATCCTCATTTTCAGATGGCATAACTTCTAGCTTACTTGATTGATACTCATATTGATTTACCAGGAGTACCATCGCAAAGGTTTGAACCATTCCATCTTGACTCATTGAAAGATGATTTTCTAGTGTACCACTAACATTTGATAAATGTTCTGCTTTCTTAATAGCATTGATAGCCTCTTCAAATGCTTTAAGTACCTGTTGCTTATGTTCTTCACTACCTTCTGTATAAGGGTGCTCTAGCTTCAATTTTGCTGTCCGATAGTTCTTTTCATCAACTGTTTCTGGAGTTGATTGTGATACATCATCCTCCACTGTCGTCTCCGTCTGTTCGCTTTTAGGTTCCTGTGGTTTGCTACTGGTTAGATTTCTATGAATTGCAAATCCAGAGAAAATTAGTAATAGTCCAACCACGATAACATAAATCATATTATCTTTTATCCATTCTTTCATTGATTTATCCTTTTACTTTCCAAGTTTTGGTTCTTTTCCATCTGGATAAGCAAAGGTAGTAATTTCTGCCTTTTGTTGCTCTGGTGTCCAGATACGATAGTTCCAGGTATAAGATTTTTTAAAATAATCTGCCCCTGAAAGTGGTGTATTTTGCTCTACAATCAAAATTGAACCATTTTCAAAAACATGGCACACAATACCAGTATGGCCATAACCACCACCTCCGCTTTGTGTAGAAAAGATAGCTCCTTTTTTAGGAGTAGTTTTGACAGAATTGCCAAAAATGCTAGCCCATGCTGCTGCTTGGTCTTTACCATTTCCAGTAACCGACCCTGAATGTCCCCAAAGATGGTTTCCCACGCTAATTGTCAAATTAACACATTGACCAGCTAAATAATCACTACCTGGATTAAACCATCCAGAAGAGCTTGCATAGGCCATGCCAAGCGATTTAGGATCAATGATATACTGCTTTAGACTCTCTGGTAAGTTATCAGGACTATATCCCCAGGCTGTCGCATCAGCTGGAACTGTTCCTGTACCATCAGTGGCACCACCTGAAGAAGAATCGCTACAATCTTTACTATTGCTTGTAAAAGTATCAGATGGACCAGTATCTCCAGCTGAAGCTGTGACTGCTTTATAAGGTTTATCACCATGAGCACTGATAGCTTCCTTATCCAGCCATTCATACTTTTTGCCAAGCGTATTGTACATGTCAATAAGCTTAGTTTTATAAGTACCGTCAGTAGCCCAGCCACCGTCTGCAATAGCACTTAGAGTCGCTATGCCATCCGTATTATTGATAGCCTTAGTATAGAGTGTTTGGTGAGCCATAAACTCTGCTTTACCAACAATGCCAGCATCATAACTGGAGAACCAGGTGTAAGCTCCACCTGTACCATCTCCTACATTAGCTCCTGGTTTCGTTCCTGTTAGGTCAACACTATCTTCACCATAAGTTGCTAGAGTAACAGGGAAGTTGCTCTTGCTCGAAGTTTTAACACCACCCATATTGTGTGCTTGCCAAAATGAGGTGCCATTAGGATTAGAGAAATTGAATCCATTTTCAATCATAGTCTGCGTGATCGATGCAGACGGTAAGAACCCACCAGCTTTCCAAGACAGGATATAAGCCTCTTTGTGTTCCTTAACAAATGAATCAATTGAGCCATCACCTGAAGAAATAGAGGATTCTGTAGAGGTAGAAGTTGCTACTTCAGTTGTACAATTCGTTTGAGAACTACTAACAGCCCCCAAAATACCTGCTAGTATGGTTACACCAATACTAATTAGAAACACAAGAGAGATGAGCGGTGCTAGTATCTTAAATAGAACTGCTTTTTTCACATATTCTCCCTTCTACCAAAGACCAAGAATTGTCTTTAGAATAGCGTAGAACACTAAGAAAACAATGAAACCAACACCAAGTTTCCTTAAACCTCTTAAAAATTCTTGATCACGTGCTTTCTGGGCTGCTAAGCGTTCTGGATCAGACTCACCATCCGAGGCAAAATAATCTCTAATTTCCTGACTCTTAATTTTTCGTACGGTCACATAGTTATTGATTGCTTGCTTTCGTCTTTCAATTGGTCCAAGTTTATTTGGATTTTTATTTGACATATCCGTCACCTTTCTATTTCTACTGAATACCACCATATCTCTGCACTTCTGGCGTTAATAACTGCTGGTTAAAGACCAGATTGCCTACCCCAGCAATATTCATAAATAATTGCCCTTTTACTAAGCGTGGCAATGTTTCCAGCTCTGATTGATTCATAGAGCCTACCAAGGCATTAGCAAGCAAAGGAATACTTGTTTCATCAGTTTGAGCAAAGACACGGTACTGCATCAACCCAAAGATACGCTGAACAGCTGTGACATACGGATCTTTATGACTACCTGCTCCTGATTCAAATAAGATTCCTCGCAAAGAGTTAACCGATAGTACCACACCTGCAAAGTTCTCTCCCATCGAGTCAATCATATCAGCTAGTAGTTCAACGCTGCTTTCATACTTAGGATTGATCAATGTTTGAGCTTCACTGATATTAACAATATAATGCTCCATATCCATTTCTGTTAGATTAGGATTAGCTTTTAATAATTGCTTGCAGCGTTTACCATTATTGACGATATCGGCTGAAACTAGGGATAGCACTGAAAAGATTTGTGCATTAAGCAAATGAGGGGTTCCTTTAAGGCCTGAGAAGTCAAAAGTAACAACTTGCTCAGACGAAATATCCTGGAACTCAGTTGTGCCTTCAAAGATCTCTGAGTTTGTTGTTAGTAGTTCATCAAAAGTATTATGAATACGGTTAACAGATTTAATTTCAATTTCATCTGGTTGACTTTGTGCCAATAAACTACGCTTATAGTCTTCCGCAAAGTGGATAAAATCTGTTAGGACTGGATACTCCTCATTTACTAAATCAGTCGCTTTTAACTTCTCTGGATTTAACTTAGGATTACGTGCCCACAAACCTTCTTCAATATAAAACTCATTGAGCATCTTACCGAAGGTTGTTAAATCATCCCCTGTTACTTCACTATTAAGTAGTTTCAAGATACTCTTTAACTTCTGAATATGTAGATTATAGGATTTCTTCTTATCAATCTCTGTTCCATCTTCATTTGTTACTGTTGGGAACACTTGGAAAATATTGATACGGTTAGCTTCACCTGATAAATCAAGAATCAGACCATGCTGGTGTCTCGTCTGATCGAGAAATGTCCCATTTGCATCAAAGTTACGAATATAATTTCCTTTGGCATAAAGGCCATCTGTATGCTTCAACAGAAAAGAACGCTGCCCCATCTTAGGGTTTCCTGAAATAATCATAAAGGAACGAGTTCGACGTTGATCACGTTGCAAAAAGTTGAAATTAACGGCTCCTTTGGTGGGTGTCCATCCCATGTAAACACCTTTAGAATCTTCTAGTTTGGTGTGATTGAAGAAATAACCACCGGCCAAATCATGCGCCCTAATAGGAATACCTCGTCTATGGTTGGGTAAATCAATTTGATATTGGGCTGGTATGAATGGAGCATGATATTCAAAGTCAAGTTCACCTGAAAGGATAGTTGACTTAAAGTTAGAAGTCTTGTCTTTAATATCCTCTACTTGCTTGAAGAGAGCTTCTTTAGTAGAGGCAGAAGAATAGTTCCGAACATACATTCCTAGCATCGCAATATTCTTCTTGGTAATGTCTCTATCCAGCTGAGTTAAGTCTTTGATTTCATCTAGTTCTTGTTGGTTATCAACTATCTTACTGTTTCCAGTAATACGAGTTGATTTTTCCTCAATAGCATCTTTGATTTCTTGCTTCAGCTCTTTGTTATTTGCTCGGTAGAGAGACAAAAACGAACGTGTGCCTGGAATCAGCATTAAATCTGATAACCAGAAACGGTCTAAATCTTCTGAGGGGTATTCGTAATAATGAAGTGCTGTATGATAACCGTCCCCACTGATCCATGAGCGGTCATCCTTTTTGAAATCAATGTTACCTTGTGGTTGTATGCGACTGAGAAAAGCAAGATCATAACCTTGCGCTTTTAACTGTCTTTGTCTGCGTTTTGAAAGTTCTGGCATGTTATCCTCCTATACTTTTTCGTTCATGTTATTGAATTGCTTGATAATTTGTTCTTTCTTAACCCTGGTTATTTCTTGAGGAACAAAATCATTATTTCCATAAGACTTAGCCTTACGTACTAGGTCATCTAACTCCGTTGTAGTTGGTGCAAAGAGCCACAAAATAAACTCTGTATTGTAGATTTCTTGTTGAATACTCTCTTCAACTTGAATCTCATTGATCAGTAAGGCCTCACGATCAAGAAGCTGTAAGTACAGACGTGAATTAGGTAGTAATTTTGCCTTTTCTTGCCGAACGAGGCTCAAATGATGACGAAGATCCATAATCTGAGTATCTGTATTAGTTGGCAAGGTTGTTGTTTCAATCTGAATATCAGTGTTAAAGTCAGTCAACCATTTCTCAAAATTATCAATTGTTCGTCGAATTTCATTATAGGAAAGTGATCCTAAGTCTTTTCCTGGTATTTCCATCAACTGAAGATAACCGTAATCAACTAATTGAATGTAAGCTTGACGATTATCAATAATTGACTTTACATCAAGCAATTCTACACATGAATGAAGGTCAAAATATTCTTGACTGTGCTTTTTTTCCTGCTTACGCCCTAATTGTCGTTTAACTTCAGGCTGGGGTTGATTTTGTTTAATAGCCATTAACGTTTCTCTCCTCTCTGATAATTCAAACTAATGTAACGTTTCCGTCGTCTCCTGAAAAAGAGAAGCATGCTATGCCAATTTTTCTTTCCGCCATTGGCTGGTAAAACTAGATAGAGACACATAAGCGGTGTCAAAATAATAAAGGCAAGTAACTGTGGCCATTGACTCGTTGGGAATATCTTAGTTCCAATAGAAACCGCAGCAACCGCTGAGCCTCCTACAAAAACAATATCGGCCATGAATAGTCCTATGATTTTTACTTTGGCATAGATGTCACGTGGAACACCGTATTTTTCATCCATTTATCTAACTCCTTTCTTGTATAGTTCCATAATAAGAGATAATGAAAATTCTTGCGTTAAGCGGACAAATTGTATCATCTCAAACTGAAGAGCCGTTTTTATACAAAAAGTTATATAACTTTTTGTATAAAAAAGAAGCCTCAAGATTGAGACTTCTTAACCATATTGAAGAATGATTCTTCTGACAAAATTGTGATTTCTTGCCCTTCTGCTATTCTGGATGTTGCAGCTTCATACTTTTTTGACCGTCTATCTGGTTCAAAAAGATCTAGTTGTTTATGACCTGCAAGAAGAATATTTGTTTGAGCAGAGACATATCCTTGAACGATTGCTCCCTTTTTCTCCAGGAAGGTAATCACATCTTGTCGGCTCATTGGTCGTAAACTTCCTGTAATCACAACAACCTTACCTGCAACATCACACATAGAGCTTACTCTTCACTTTCATCAATTTCAGCACCTCTTATATGAGATTGTCCTTGCATACGCTGACCTGCTTGTTGCATTTGTTGGTTCATGTACTGCATTTGGTTCATTGATTGTTGGAAGTTACGTTTAGAAACCGTTGAGCCTTCAGTTTTTTTGGGTGCTTCATGGGTAACATTGGGAAGTGGATTATTTTCAATAGATTGAGGAATGTCTCTAGCTGGTGGAGTTGGATCACTAATGCCACCGAAGGCCTCGCCAGACGGTTCTGCTGGTGTCACTGTTGGATCTGTAATACCACCACCACTTGGGCCACTATCTGTATTTTCAAATGGGCTAGGCTCATCTGATAATAAACTTTCCCCTCCATATTGTCCAGAAGGATTTAAGGTAAATTCTGCATTTGGATTGATTGTTGAATCAAATCCTGCACGTGGCGGAACTGCATCATTTTTCATGCCTTTATAAACAGCATCATGGGCAGCCTGCTCTTTTTGACCTAAGTTATCTGCTATACCACCTGCAAAGTCTTTCGCTTTACCGACAGCCTCTTTACCTGCAAGGTCAGCAGCACTATACATGTTACTCAAGCCACCTTTAACTGCATTCAAAGCACCTTGATCTTTAGCAGCATTGAAAGCACCTCGAATTCCACCACCAGTTGTTGCCAGACTATTTCCAAGAACTTTACTTCCTGCTACCATTGCTCCAGGAGCTTTCTTAGCCATATCAAGTCCAAAGCCTCCCATAGCCATAGCTCCGTTACCGATAGCTCCAGCACCTGTCGCAAAGGCATTACCCATCATCATCGCTCCAAGCAGTTGTTGAGCTGTATCACTATGACCAGTAGAAACGCCAAGCCAACGTTCAATCATTGATACCCCTTGCATAGCAGCAAAGAAGACACCAATATAAACAAGTGAAGCCGCAAGACATTGTTCCCACATATTAAGACCGTCAAAGAAACCGCCTGATAATTTTGTAACAGCTGATACTGATAACGTTGGTAAGTCACGTAGGAATTCCAGCGTCACACGCATAATCACCGCTTCAAAAATGATACCTGCAAAAGCACCTCCTATTGTTCGTAGAAGTTCTTTATACTTCTTGGAATTAGACAAGGAAGAGTACCCTTGAAGCGGTGAAATCATAGCTTCAATCACAATATCAAAGACTGATTTAACCAACTTAATTGACATAGAAATTAATAGGACAATCAGGATAATGTATTGCATGAACATCCCTATCCAGTTGACCTTATATCGCATATAAACTGGTTCAAAGGCATTTAATTCACCTACAATACGGTGCTGTGTAATGGTTTCTATTCCATCTTGATTCGTGTTTAATTTATGTAGGAATAAACCTTTTATACCAGTGTGCTTCTTTTCCATTTGATCTAATAATCCAGAATTAGAAGCACCATAAGTTGCCCCAAAATCAATTCGTGTCGCAAAGTCAGTAGTGTCTCGCTTATCAGTGCTATCTGTAATATTATTGACTGGCGTTGAGCCTTCTTTAGGTGGCTTGATATACCCATAATCATCCAACGGAAAAAGCTCGGTTGAAAAATCATTATCAATCAATACTTTAAGATCCACTATATTATTCTTCATCGGTTGAATCGCCAAAGATGAATAGTGTTCAGTTCCATCAGGTGCTTCACTAGATACGGTTTGAATATTCATTGCATCTTGAGCAATTACCGATGAAATAGATGTTAAAGCTAAAGGTAACACTGCCGTAACCATAGTCACTAGAAGGAAGTTAGTTATCACCCCTTTGTATTTGACTGGCTTAGTAAAAACACCAGCTATTGCAGAAACAACTAAAATCAAGCTAAATAGTGTTGTTCCTATCACCTGAAACCAGAAGAAAAATTGTCCTATAACTGTGTTGTTATCGCCTAAATATCCAAATAAACCAAAAAGCTTAAACATATTATTAAAGACATGTTCTAGACTCGCTGTAATGGAATATAGAGCTTTGGCAATGGCACCTGGTATATAGGCTAAAAAGGAGAGGAAAGCTGGGGTGGAATCAAGATAGTTGCTCCAATATTTATAAAAGGAAGCCATCTTTTCTGCATTCTCCCCTGTGATATTCCCATTGGTCTTACCATTGAAATCTAGGAAGCCTGTTTCCAAGGCGTTGACCAAATCGGAATAAGTATCATATTTCACATAAGGTACCTACTTTCTTTATAAGATACCTCCATCATAAGGGATAATGAAAATTCCTGCGTTAAGCGGACAACTCATAGGAAATATAAAAAAGCCTCATAACGAGACTTTTTTTGCTTATTTAGCTTCACCTGTGAAATTAAAATAACCATCATTAGTATATCCAGTTTCAAACTCAAATATATTGATTGATTTACCACCTTCTGTTAGAACAACACCATACAACTGATCTCCTACTTTACCCCAAATATCATCTTTATGGTATCCGACGTTAATAATAAAATAGTGTTTATCTTTTAATTCTGATTCATGAGATGCCATTATTCCCTTCATAGATTTTGGTAATTTATCTTCAGCAACAACCTCATAATAAACTTCTTCATCTCCAGACTTCAATTTATGATTCTTCTTATCAAATTCAAGCTCTTGACCCCCTCCAGTGAAAATCAAGCTATCATATCCTGAAAGTTCTGAATACCCTGTATAACTATCTTTCAATTCTGTTTTGATAATATCTTCAGCTGACTTTTGACCACAGGCTGCTAGAACAATAAGCGCAAGCCCTAACATCAATAGACTAAAAAATTTTTTCATTTTCATAACAACCTTCTCCTTGATTAAATTGATTTCATTATATCAGAAATATGGCTCTCAGACAACAATTTGTATAATTTGTTATATAACTTTTTATCTATCTTATTATATCACATCATCTACAAAGAAGATATCGTCTTCCTCTTCTTCATCAAAAACATCTGCAATAATAGCATGAGTTAGTTCATCTGGAGAGGTGAACTGAGCTTGAGGTAAAGGTTTTGGTTGCTGCTTTCTTGTAGCTAATTGAGGAGGTTCTCCGTTACTTCTCATACGATCAGTTAGTGCCGTACGCCAATCAATAATTTTATTAAAAGTGCTTTGTGCTCCTACTGCTATATCTTGAAGATCAAGCTCTCTATGCTCACTATTTACTGGAATATCAGCCAAGGTCATAGAGTGATCAAACTCATCTTGAAGGAACATATAACGGTAAGGAAGGCTGGTCTTCTCGTGCAAGAAAATTGGATCTGTCGTTACCTTACGACCAACGTTATCTCGACCTTTAACCCCACGTAGAATAACCGCTTCTCCTTCCTGGAGTTTGGCTAATTGTGTAGGTGTTAGCAATTCTTGCTTAGGATTTTCAATAGACACGTTAGGGTTAGCTTCATCTAAGATATTGCTAGAACGTCGGCGACGTGTGATTGTCCGTGTTCCTAAATCCTTACTGAAGCGTTCATTAGTTTTATTAGAGGTAGATTTAACATAGATTTTAAGCGAACAGTTATCTTGAATAGTTGCTGCGATATTTTCACCATATTTATCGGTCAACTGCTCCAGATTTTGAATCCAGAGATAGTATAAAATGTTTTGGCCAAGCCCAATAGAAATCTTAGTATCCATATGAGGAACTGCTGGTATGTTTGTGAACTCATCCAGGATATGAAGAATCCTGTTAACGCACTTACGGCCATTTGACAGAGCTAACTCATAATTGGCATTAAACAGCTGATCCAAGAACAGCGACACAATACTATTATATTCAGTACGGTTTGGTGGTGTTACCAGGTAAATCACTTTAGGATTGTCTGAATAAATCAAATCAATATCTTCTTCTTGGAGAAGGTTATCATCTTGTTCATTGAGAACAGTAACTTTGATATAATCCAAAATAGGTTTCCTAGAGTATTCATCCAGCGCAATGATTTTACCACGCTTCTTATAGACTTTCTCAGCTGAGAATTGGAAGGTCTTGTTACGAATAGCTGAATCACCATTATTTTCATGGTTGAAATCTATCGTTACTATGAACCGATCAGGAAGTTTTGGTTCAATCACATAGGTAAGATAACCTTCACCATCTATCAAAGCCGTTGCAGCATCTACGTGAATAACTTGTCTAGTTGTTTTACCCCAAGCCGATTGACTGGTAATTGTTACCTTAGCAGTCTTATGAGCGTATTCGTTACGCATAGCTACATTAGAACTTGAACGAAACTTAACCGATAAGCGACGTGGGAAACCAACTGATTCTAGGTCAATAGAATTTTTAGACGTGAGTTTAGCAATGTTATCTTGCAAGAACAGATTAATACCAGACATCATACTAGAGAATACGTTTCCTTTTGTTTCTTCTGAAGCAAAGTCAGACGACCTAAAGTTAAGGTCTGCCATATCTCTAAACTTAGAAAACTGTTCCTGATTGATTTTACGCAAGTTATCAAAGTAAACCGTGATTTTAGATTTCTTCTTAACTTGTTGCTCTCGATCTGGATTCTCAACGATTTCTCCAAAGTCATTAACAAAGACTTCTTCAGAACCCAAATCGGTTAAGAATTTGGCGATATTTCGAACTGTAACCGTGTCCCAGGCATCCGTTTCTCCATTCTTGAATGTTTCATTAGCTCGGTCAATGAGAGCCATAGCAATAGCATTAAAGAGCGAAATAGAGGTATCTTCCCAATATTTGGCATTTCCGTTGCCAACACCTGGTTTCGTTTTACGATAAATTGCTTCAGCAACCGCATTAACCCTTGTCTGTGTCATTTCATAGTAACCTTTCTTGGCCGCTGCTATTGCAAGAGCTAGAGGGTTATAAGACATAGACCAATCCATATTCTGGAAAGATAGGACATTAACATCATAGCCACGTCGGCGCATGGTTTTATATGATGACTGATAGTGTTCCCCTTTTGGATCGGCAAGAACCATCGACGGTTGAATTTCTGCACGACTATTGATATCAATAGTCGTTGTAATATGCCCTTCGCCTTTACCAGAACGTGTCATACCAATACCAAGCATATTAGTGGTGCTGTCATCGATGTAATAATCACCTGAAGCTTTCGCATAAATCCCTAAGACTCTTTCAGCATTCGTCATATATCGGCTAAAAGTGCGGTTTTGCCAAAGCATTTGAGAACCTAATGTTAAACCTGTGAGATTCGGTCTCGTCTCATGTAGGACTGGTACACCACCTTCACCTGGATAAGTTTCTGTTTTATTGGGAACTTTCTTATATTGCTGGTGAATTTCTTTGACAGTTGCAAAACGGTCATCACCTTCCTCATTATGGTTATAGTCACGATATTGTTCAAAATTAACCCAAGCTGAACGCCAGGCAATGATTAAACCAATAATAAAAATTGGTACTGCTAGAATCGGTGCAATCACAAATACTCTAGCATTAAATAAATTCTGAATGAGTAAGCTATCAACATTAAAGACGACAACTTGATTGCTATCCCTCAATGTCATGAGTGAGAAATAAAGGAAGCGGATAGCTGCCCTTAAAACAGTTACCAAATAGTTCGTCAAAATTAAAGCAATAAAACTGAAGCCCAAACCCATGAATACAAAACTACGGTAGTTTTTGAAGTAGAGCAGAGGCTTCATTTCCTTGTCAAATCGCTTTCTGTCTTGCTTCACAAAGGGCAATTTATAGATAAGACGGAAGAGAAGGTTACCAATCAGCAAGAATAAAAATGAAGGAACAACTGTCATAAGTCGCTTCATAAGATTCCAGAACTGTTTACTCTTAACTTTACCAGCTGACTTCCAGTCAATTTCATGACGATTCTTCAAGATATGAGCTAATTCTGCACTCCTATTTATGAAACGTTCCCTGAAAAGTTCTCTATCATCTATCAAGCCTCTTATCAACCGGAAAAGATTTCTAAGTGGTTCTCTCACAACTTTTATTCCCTGATAACCCAGATAGCCTACAAAACTAACTAGGAGGAGAGCATTGAACCTATTGACTTTGGCTAATTGAATAAGCGTGTAATAAATGGCCTCTATCCAACTATACATACCGTTCACCTCTGATTTCTTCTAAGAAACGCTTGATTTTCTCACCGTAGAAACTTGAAAAGAGGAATATTTTAAATTTTAATTGAGGTGATGCAAGCTGGTATCTTTCCAGATAGGAATTTATCCCCTGCTCAATTCCTAATTGAACGGTATAGCGATGACAACCTCTCCCCTGTTTCAGATAGTTTTCCACCTGAAGAGACTCAGCCATCAATTCATCTGATTGATCATCTGTTTGTTTTCTTGTCATAAACAATTATCCTTTCTGATGTAATTTTGAATACACTATTAGTCTAAGGGATAATTGCTTTTTCTGCGTTAAGCGGACAAATTAGGAAGTTGTATAAAAAGTTATATAACTTTTTAGCTCTCATTCTAAGAGCATTTCATAAAGAAATACCCACAAAACAAGTTGAAAACGTCTTAAAATTAGTATATTAGCAAGCCTTATGATATACTTAAATAGGCATAAAGCTCTAACCAAAAATAGCACGTGAACTAATCTCACGTGCTATTTTTGTCTATTAAATCATGTTATCGGATATAACGTTCTTTCCAGCTATTCAAAATAGCATTAAAATCAATTTGTTTTAAATCATACAAAAAATCACCTAAATGTTGAACTGCTTGATTACTATCGTTAGTTATCTCTAAATGCTCTCCAGAATCGTTAGAGCGCTCCAATCTTAAATCATTAAGTACTTGTCCAACAAATAAGTGAAATTTAGAAATACCAATATGATATCCACCATCAAATGTTAAATTCATTGAAATAAATTGATTGCCACTACCTAAAGTCTTCGATTCCACAAATGGATATTGAATATCACGCACACTCAGCTCATTCAGTGTTGTTAAAATGGACTCATGATTAGCTTGGATAATGGCGAAAATTTCACTTCTAAGAGCATCTACAGTTGAATTAATGATTGTTTGATCTGCCATATTTCACCTCTTTGTATATTATGTATTTATTATAATTATATCATACTGTCCCAGTATTTCAGTAAAACTATAATTCTTTTTTGACTTTTTTTAATAGTGACATAATATTGCCAAATATTCTCTTTATTTCTCTAGAGTTGATAACAATCCCAATTCATATTTCCATGATAGGATTCGTTTAACAGATTCATCAATCCGTTCTTCAGATAACTCACCTGAGGAAACTTTCTCTAGTAGGTATGGAATTTGCGTATGGTAAGAAGAACCTAGGATCAAATCATTTCCAGCTGAAATCACCTGATGAGCTGCTTCATCCTGATTAACAAAGTTAGCTAATCCTGCCATATCCAGATCATCTGTCATGATAACACCATTGAAGCCTAATTCTTTTCGCAGGATCTTATTGATTTTAGGTGAGATTGAAGATGGTACATTATCAAGCTTAGATAAGATATTATGTGAAACTAGAACACTATCTGCGCCAGCAGAAATCCCAGCTTCAAACGGTAAGAAGTCCGATTGGCGCAATGCCTCCAAAGAACGGTCATCTCGAATGATTGCTGTATGGCTATCCCCATTATTTCCGTAACCTGGGAAGTGCTTTAGGGTGGAACCAACCTGATTTTTATCAAGTTCTTGAACAACAGATTTGACATACTTAGCGGTTGTTTTGGCGTCTTCTCCAATTGTCCGGTTATAAATAAAAGCTGATGAATCCGTTGCTACATCCGCAACTGGGAATAAACCAGCATTGATTCCAACTGATTTTAGTGTCTCTGCTTTCGTTTTAGTGTCAGCAACAACAGCCTGAAGCCCTCCACTTTGATACAGAGACATTGGCGACTGGAAAGGAGCGTTTAGGATAGAACTGATACGTGTTACTGTTCCCCCTTCTTCATCAGATCCAATTAACAGTGGAATTTCAGCAGCTGACTGGTAACTATCCGTTAGCGCCTTAATACCTTCTAATGATTGCCCCTCAAAATCCTTACCAAATAAAATGTACCCCCCTAAGTGATAGGTCTGAATATCCTCTATTTGGTTGCCATAAGGTACTCTTGCCCAAAATAGCTGACCTATTTTTTCTTCTAAAGTCATAGCTGCTAATAAATTCTGAACTACCTTAGTTTTTTGATTTTCTTTATTGTTTTTAGTTGTTATCACATTCTTTTCTGTTCGTCTTTCTGATGTTACTTTATTCTGATGGTTCGCAAATATCAGTCCACCTATTATAAACAGGAAGAATACATAAACAACAATAGGTTTCAATCTTCTTCTCATAACAAATCTATTATATCATGTATCTAGACACAAAAACACACTTACAAAAAATAAAGCACTCAAGGTGAGTCCTTGAATGCTTTACCATTATTTAAAAGGGTTCATCTGCATCCATTGGTTCTGGATAAGCCGACGTTGGTTGAGTTGATGCCTGAGAAGTATTAAAGTTTCCTTGCTTACGTCTTTGAGCCGCTTCTTTACCTTCTAAGAAAGTAATGCCATTCTGCTGATTTGGAGCAATGTATTGATAGCTGCGACGTTGTCCTTGTTCAGTCGTATAAGAACGCTGAACAATTTCTCCGTTAACTAAAATTGGAGAACCTTTTGATAAGCTTTGTGCCATAACTTCAGCCTGTTTACCATAAACTTGCACGTGGAAGAAACTCGTCAACGGTTTTCCATCATTCCCCTTTAAGCTAGAATCACAGGCAAAATCAAACTTAAAGCTGACATGCCCATTAGCTGTTCTACCAACTGCATCAGATGGAATATCTGACACTCGCCCTTGTGCAATAAATGCTTGCATGTTATTAACCTCCTTGATAATAAAAGGCCACAAGTGTATAACGTATTCTTCTTGTGGCCTATTTTTGTTATATACGAGCTTTTCAGTTACCTAAATTAGTTTTCTTTACGTTTACGAACGCCTGCCAAACTTAATCCAGAAAGCAGGAATCCACCTAATACTGTAAGAATGCTACTTGCTTCACCAGTTGAAGGAAGACTAGCTTGTTTAACTGGTGTATTTGGAGCTGGTGGAGTTGGTTGTGGTGGCTCTGGAGTGTGAGTTGTGACTTTTGCAGTCATCTCTTTGCCATTCACAATATTTACAAAAGTATTTTCAACGTCACCTGCTGCAATACGTTCTACTTCTAGGTAGAAGTCTGCATCGAAGGTTCCCTCTACACCAAGTGAACGGAGAAATTCCTCATCAATGCTGTATGCCCATTCACCTTTTTTATCGTCCCAAGTTACTGTTACAATCTTCTTGATAAAATCGTTATTAGTATCTTGGTCAAATTCAAAGGTAAAGGCATACTTAGAACCAGATTTGATAGTATCACCAGCTTTAACAAGTGTCCCATCTTCAAGCGTTACATCATAGGTTAGTACGAGGTCTTCTTTAGCTGTATATTCAGTTCCTTTGATAATACCTTTCCAATTACCAGTATAGCGGTCATGTGCAATGTCGAGCTTATCTTTACCATCATATTGCCACAACGTATCATGTTTCACTGGAACAGTTACACCATCAAGAAGATAACGAATGTACTCACCAATTTGAACCGTTTGATCATCTAAGATAATGTTATCATCTTTTTGATCCAAAGCGTGTTTTTCTGGGGTCACATCTGGTACTTCAACAGTAACAAGATTAGACTGATAGCTGTTTCCAAAATCAATTTGGTAGAAGTCATTTTCAACTACTTCTCCTTCTGGAACAAGTAAACGTGCTGGAAGATCAATTGTGACGTTCTTAGCTTGTTTAACATAGTTTGCGTAGAAGCTAGCTGGATCTTTAGCTACCCAGAGATAGAACTCTCCAACTGGAGAAAGATTAGCATTGTCCAAGATAGCTTGGATAGCTTCTGTACGAGCTTCATCTGAAAGAACATGATACATGGTAAATAAGTCTTTAACATCTGTACCATCTGTAGCTGTTGCAGTAATACCATCTTCATTTACAGTAAAGGCACCATCTTGAACATCATCCATAATCGCAAAGCCCTTAGCAATCGCAAGAGTTGAGGCTGTTACTTTCGTGTATGGGCTGTAGTCTGTAGTCAAATGGAAGTTAACGTTACGGTCAAATGTTTTCGCACCATTAATGTCTGCACCAGAGTTATCAGTAATTGATTTAACTGGATCTGGAGTTGGTGGGGTATAAGTCGTTACTGTATTTGAAAAGGCCTCATAATCATTCTTGAACACTTTATAAGTGTTATCATAGAATGATTTATCGTAGATAGGAACCCATTTAATCGTTGGTGCCTCAAGTTTTTTACCTTGGTAAACAGCTGTGTAAGTGTAAGTTTCTTGAATTTCATCGTAGTTGACTGTCCAACCTTTTGCCTGAGCATCAGCTTCATTTTCAGCAACAACTGGTGTAGCACCTGCTTCCAAAGGATCCACAATAGTGATAGTATCTCCAACTTTGATATTAGCATAGATATTATCGTGGTCTAGAGTATAAACTTGCGGAGTATTTTTAGCAACTGTTGCACCATCTGTGTTTTTCTTATCAGTGTCCGTAACAGTCTTAGTCACCGTCGGTTTATAAGACAATTTGTAATCATGATAAGCAACGGATACTTGTTGATTTTTAGTATCAGCTAGTTTGGTTAATTCAAGAGTCGGTTTCTCAGGATTTTTAGCTTTAACCAATTCAGCTGAAACTGGATCAGGGGAAACAGGGTCAACCGTTGTCTTAACAATGGAAACGTTAACTGGTTCAACCTCAGAAGGTTTAACTGTTGTTTTAATTAGTGAAGCACTAATTGGTTTAACTTCAGTTGGTTTGACCGTAGTTTTGGTCAATCGAGCACTTGTTGGTGTTTCAACAACTGGTGCTACCACACGAGTATTAATCGCAAACCAGTAAGTTTGACCTGCTGGATCAGCTGACCCATCCCATTGCACAAATTCAGTCGTAAAGCTTGAACCTTGAGTGAAGACACCAATCGCAGCTCCTTTGTATTGGTAAGCGGAATCTGTTGTGTCCCAGTTAAGTCCTGTTTCTTCTTGACGGTTATAGTTGTCAGAATATGCAAATTGGTCACCATGAACGCTAACCGTTGAACCGTTAATTTCAACCATTGAACTTCCATCACCTGTTGCACGTGCCCCCTCACGACCAATTGGGTTATTATTAAGTGATGAATAAGTTAAAGCAATAGGTGTTTCTTGTGAGGCTGAGTACACAACTTCTTTTCCATTTACAGTGTAGTAATAAGAATCTGTAACAAGGAAATTCATATAATCTGAATAACTGCCTGTACCATTGTTACGTGCTACAATGAAACCTTCCGTTGGATCGTTTGGAATATAAACATCATTTAAGCCTGTAGCTCCAGTATTTACCAGTTGGAAAGTACGGTGGATACGTGAAATATCATGCTTTTGACCATCAGTTGTCGTAACAGTTAAACCTTTAAGATTAGTGTAATCAATTTCTGTTGTCCAACCTTTGCCAACATTCGCATACTTGAAGACTCCAGTTGAGTCAAGAATACGTCCATATCCAGAACTTCCTGTTGTAGAGCCAATATCACGAGTACCTACAATTTGAGAACCAGCAGCAGAAGAGCCATGTGTTGCCTGTGGGTTTGATGCTGATAAATCTAGTGCTTGAAGAACAACTTGTTTTGTATAGCCTTCTGTGCCTGTTTTAGATTGTAGTTCATCATATTTTTTCTGCCAATCCGCTTGTTTCTGTTTTGCTTGATCATAAGCAGATTTATTTTGAGAAGTAATTTTTTCTGCTTCTTCTGCTGAAGAAACTTCTTTTGATGAAGTCGTTACGACAACTCCAGCACCTTTAAGCTCATTAACTTTAGCATCGGCATCCGCATTTGTGGTATCACTAGCTTTTTTAGTTTTATTATACGCTTCTAAAATAGCATTATCTGAAGTGACTTGCTTTTCTGCTAAAGCAACGGCATCTGCATTTTGCTTACGGATAGATTCAGCTTCTTCTGCTGAAGAGACTTCTTTTTCAGCAGTTGTTACACTAACGCCTTTACCTTGAAGTTCTTTAGCCTTAGTATCGGCATCCGCATTTGTGGCATCACTGGCTTTTTTAGTTTTGTCATGTGCTGCTAAGACGGCGTTGTTTGAAGCTACTTGGTTACCTGCTGAAGTTGCTGCTGCTTCATTTTGTTTACGTAGTGTTTCAGCCTCTTCAGCTGAAGAAACTACTGTTGTAGTTACATTTACTGTAACACCTTTTTCTTTAAGATCTGTAACTTTGCTATCAGCATCCGCATTTGTGGCATCACTGGCTTTTTTAGTTTTGTCATGTGCTGCTAAGATGGCAGTGTTTAGGGTAATTTGTTTTTCAGCTGAAGCAATCGCTGCTTCATTTTGTTTACGTAGTGCTTCTACTTCTGCAACCGAAGTAACAACTTTTTCAGTTGTAGTTACTGTAACACCTTTATCTTTAAGAGCATTAGCAGCTGATTCTACTGCTTGATTTAATGTTTTAGCTTCTGCAACTGTCGCATCATAAGTGGCTTTGTTTAATTCGTAAGTTTTAACACTTTCTTGGTTACCTTTTAAGGTTTTCTTAGCCACTTCAGTAGCCTGTTTATTTTTGGCAGCTGAACCATCTGTGGCTGTTGAACCATCTGTTGTAACAGTTACCGTAGTGTCTTTTTCATGCTTACCTTTTGCATCTTCTACAAAATCATTATTTGCATCGATAGCACCTTGTGCTTCACTATATGCCGCATTATTGTCAGCTTGTGTTTGTGTAGCTGCTTTAATCTCTTTAACTTGCTTTTCTTGATCTGACTTAATATCAGCCTTAGAAGCGTCCAAATCAGTGCTATTTGTATCTGTACCTTGATCAACGGTTGCTTCTTTTGTGACCGCTACTCCTGTTTCTGTAGCAGTTTGTACAGCTGCTTCAACAGTGCTATTATCAATAGCTACTGGTTGAGTTCCAGTTGACGTGTTTGCTTGTGCTGCATAAGCATTATTATCATTAGTGCTTTCTGGTTGTGTAACAACTGTTGTTGCTTCAGATTCAGTCACTGGCGAAGTCACTTCATCAGCTAAAACTGCACCTGATGAGAAGGCTACTGCTCCTGCTAGAGCAATTCCTGATACAAGACCTTTTGCCCATTTTTTCTTACGGAAGTAACCATGTCCTTTAGTATTGTTTGTTGTCATTTTATTTTCTCCTATTTTCGTTTTAATTTATTAAACTAATTTCTTTTTGAAAAGAAATCCTACCAAGCCCAGCAAACCAGTACCAACGACCGCTAAGAAGTTAGCTGCTTCACCTGTTTCAGGAAGTGTCGCTTTCGTACCATCTGCTTTAGTTACGGTGATTGTTTTATCAGTATTAGTCACTGCTCCAATCGCTTCAGGGGCAACAGTAGAGCCATCACTAAGAACAACTTGACCATTTTGTGTGCTAACAATTGAGGCACCTGTGTTAGTTTGTACTGGCGCATCAGGCGTAACATTTTGCACGACCTGACCAGTGGAAGTTGAAACAGTTCCTACTTGAGAAGCTCCTTGTTGGTTGGCTTGCTCTGTTGTCTTTGGTTGTTCTGATGGCACATCTAGGTTCTCTCCTGCATTGTCCTTACCTTGTTCACCTGAAGGAGCTGGTTGTTCTCCTTGACTTGGATCAGTAACTTCCAAGTTATCACCTGCGCTATCCTTTCCTTGAGGCGCTGGTTCTGGAACATCTACGTTATCGCCTGCATTATCTTTACCTTGTTCATCTGAAGGTGGAGTCACTTCAGTTGATGGAGTTGTGGGATCAACTGGTGTTGTTTGTTCTGTTGTTGTAACATCTACTGGCACAGTTGTATCTGTTGTAACTGCTGGAGTAGACGGTTCTACTGGAGTTACAACTTCCGTTGAAGGCGCTGATGGATCAACTGGTGTTACTTCATCAGCTGATACAAATCCAGCTTGAGCTAACGCAAGTGTTGATAAGGCAAGTGCTGATAATAATTGTTTCTTTTTCATGTTGTTTTATTCCTTTTCTTTATTTGATATAGTCTGCTTCTTTAGGTTCAGTTGTCACAACAAAACCATATTTTGCAGAATCAGATTTTTTAGCAGTAAAACTTAAACGAATACTTCTAGCTTTATCACCTTCTTTAACTGATAGAACGTAAGTCGGCTGATATTCTTTAGTTTCTGGTTCATAGGTCAGTTGTTCAAGAATAACTGACTGTAAAGTTCCTTCTTTGGGAACAGTATATTTGGCATCTCCATCAGAAAGAAATTCCTCAAGATTTTCTTTCTTACCAGAATAATAATTTGGTAAGAAATAACGACTGAACACATCAATCTGATGTTCTTCATTAATGACATTCTGAGTATTCTTCATTTCTTGATAAAGATAAGTAACTTGCTCATTTTGCTTAGTTAGTTGCGTATATGCAATAACAGATGAAACGATTCCTCCAATAGCTAAAGTTGCTAAAAGCCCCATCAGCAAGTAAACCTTTTTCAGAGATTTCTGATCAGCAACATTTACGACTGCTTGTGGAGTAGCACCAACATTAATATTAGGTACTTGTTGCTGTTGAGTAAAGGGAGCCAACACTTGCTCTCCTTCTTCTGGGAAAAGGGGTAAGGCTGATTCCTGAATTCCTAGACTTGCTTTATAAGCTGGGTAAATTTGATTAACAAAATACTCACGCTTTTCTTGATAAGTATAGGTTTGGAAATCTGAACCTGTCATAATAGATTGAATCAGCGGTAAGAGTAAATTCTGATACCGTTGATCAATGACAAATGGACGGGCAAAGACTTCTCCTTCTGAGATAGCCTCTTTACCCTCCAAATGACAGATAGCCACTTTTTTCAATTCCATGTGCCCATAAGCATCTTTTAGCGCTTGAAATAGCAATTCTGCTTGATAAAAGGTCACATAAGGCAATGATTCTTCAATTGTATGATCAAAGTCCAGGTACTGTTGATCCAGCCCTTCAATAATGCCAAGCAACTCGCTATCATCTTCTGGAGATTTCCCTTCTTCCCAAGTTACCTCAAGAAATAGATCATCTGTTACTAAGCATTTATTGCTTTTCTTAAAAGGGATAAATGCCATAGCAACCACCTTAACCTTTCACAAAGTTAAAGCCCCATTCAACAATACTTGGACCAGCAGAAACAGCAATAATTGCCACTGCGATTGCTACCCAGTGTTTTTTGATTGCAGCTTTAACTTCACGACCACCGAAACCGTAGATTAAACCAGTGACAACAACGGCTAATCCCAAAGTTACAATACCAATTCCTTGAACTTTAGAAATACCTTGTTGAGCTAGTGCATCTGTTTTGGCAAAAGGATCATCCGCATAGACGGTATTCGTCAGGACTCCTGATAAAAAGAGCGATAAACTAAGCAAATACCCTTTGCTTTTAGTCCTCACTTCACTGATAAAATTTGTCAACTTGTTCTTCATAGAAGACCTCCTTTATTTTATTGACATTATTAGTGTAAGGGATAATGAAAATTCCTGCGTTAAGCGGACAAGTCATGGGAAAAATGTTTTTTTCAGCTGAAAAGAGCAGCAACTTCTTCTCCAATTTCTCCTTCAACATCTAGCTGAATTTGTCTCAAATCTTTTCGATGTTGGCCATCTGGTGCCTCTCCCTCAACCCATAGATGAATATTGTAGGTTTGCCTACTTTTATCTAAAGAAAGGCTTTTAGCTGAAATCGGAGCTAAAACTTTTCTTTTAATCAAACGCTCTAAGGGACGTGCGCCGTTTTTTACATCAGTTCCTACATCAGATAAATACTGAATTAAACTAGGCTCATATGAGAGGGTCATATTTTTACGCCTCATTCTATCTTCAATTTCAGACAAGTTTTTTTCTGCAATCTTTTCAATAATTTCTCGTTCCAAAAGATTGAAGATAAGCTTATTTTCAATACGATTAAGGAACTCTGGTCTAAACTCAGTTTCAAGTTCACTAATCATTGACTTCTCAAATTGTTGCCTATCACGTTCTGTTAAATGCTGGAAACTCCCCTTCAACTCCCATTTATTGATAATCTTTTTGGCTCCAATATTAGTGGTCATAATGACAATAGTATTTTTGAAGCTAATCAAACGTCCTGAACTATCTGTTAAACGACCATCATCTAGCACCTGAAGAAAAAGATCCATAACTTCACCATCAGCCTTTTCAACCTCATCTAGCAACACAACACAATAAGGCTTTTGTTTTACAGCCTGTGTCAGCTGCCCTTTTGTTTTCGTTGCACGATTACCAATCAATTTAGCTGCATCTTCTTTCTCTTTGAACTCAGACATATCAAAACGAATCATGGCATTTTCATCATCAAAGAGTGCTTCAGCTAAAGCCTTGGATAACTCAGTTTTACCAACACCTGTTGGGCCCAGGAACATGAATGACGAAATCGGTTTATTTTCATCTTGCAATCCAGCTTGAGCAATCGTGACAGCGTCCACAATGGCATCAATAGCATCCTCTTGCCCTTTGACACGATTCATTAATTTTTCCTTCAGACCATCTAAGCGTTCCTGATCACCTTTTAATATTGTAGTGACAGGAATACCAGTTTTATCCTTCAAGACCTGGGCAATATCCTCTTCTGTAATACTGTCTTTTCCTTCAGCTGAAGCTATGGTTGCTGCTTCATCAATCAAATCAAAAGCTTTGTCTGGCAGAAAGCGATCTGTTAGATAACGAACAGATAAACGTACCGCTTGTTTCACAGCTTCAGAAGAAATTTGAATCCCATGAAATTTCTCATAAATTATTTTGGCCTGATCAATAATGGATATGGCTTGTGGAATGGTGGGCTCTTCTACCATGACTGGTTGCATCCGACGTTCCAAGGCTCTATCAGTCTCTACATAGTCATGAAACTCATCTAGGGTAGTGGCACCAATCAGCTGAATATCCCCACGTGCTAAAACTGGTTTAATCACATTTCCTGCATCGAGGGCTTGACCATCCTGGCTACCTGCACCAACGATAGTATGAAATTCATCTACAAAGAGAAGATTACGGCCACGTGTCGCAACCATCTCTTCAATAATCTTCTTAAACTTGGCAATAAAGCCACCATCTTCCCCACTCATCAAGCTAGAGAGTTCCAGAGAGCGAACTGTTAACCCTTTTAAAGGTTCAGGAACTTGACCACGCATAATAGCAAGCGTTAGGCCTTCCACAATAGCTGTTTTCCCAACTCCAGCTTCTCCTACTAAGATAGGATTATTTTTAGTTCGTCTGAGAAGAGAGATAATGACCGCTTTTACTTCCTTATCACGGCCATAAACTTGGTAATCATCTGATTTTTTAGCAACCTTAGCTGACAAATTATCAGTGTATTTATCAAGATAGGGGGTCTTCAATTCATCGTCCACTTCAATCACTCCTTTCCTTTGCAGCAGCAACCTGGTTCACCAACTTTTCTTTTATGGCATCGACAAACTCACGTGGGTTAATCTTACCCTCACCAATTTGAGAGAGAAACAACTCCCATCCTCCTGTCGTTTCAGGACTAGCAAATTCATTATCATAAAGGTAATGAATCAAGAGATAGGCTTTATTTGTTGGGAATAGCTGACCTGTCTTTTTATCTTTGGTCACATAACCTCTATCCTGAATTGTTTTTAGCATAGCAGCTCTGGTTGCCTGCGTGCCTAATCCATACTTTGGCAAAATCTCACCAATCAGTTGACTCTCAGTAATTCTCTTAGGAGGCTTAGTCACTCCTTCTACAATGATTGTTTTAGTCTCAATCTGATCTCCTACACGGTAATCAGGTAACTCAACATCTGCTTTTAATTTTTGCTGACTATAAGCGGCCCACCCCAAGTCAATCATTTGTCGTCCAGTCGTTTTGAAAACTAATTCTTGATTTTCCACTTCAACCGTTGTCGTTAAATAACGACAATCTGCTGCAAACATCAGAAGAGTTCTGCGAACAACTGCTTCATAGATTAACCGCTCATCTGGCTTCAAAGTCACTAGGTTAGGAATGTTTTCAGTTGGTATAAGAGCATAGTGACTTGTTTTCGCTACTTTTTCTGGATTGACATAATTTTCCCTAGGATCTAAATTCACTGCCTCAAAAGAGCAATTTACAACCTCTTGATAGCTCTTCAAATAGTTTTTCAAGTAGTCAAACTCATCTTCCGTGATAAAGCGAGTATCGGTTCTAGGATAAGAGAGATATTTTTTTAGATAGAGACCTTCAATCAAACTTTCTGTTTTAGAAGAATCAAATCCCCACTGTTTAGCCGCTATCCCTTGAATATCCGATAAATTAAATAATGAGGGTGCTGCTCTTTGATTTTCTTCTGTTTCAACTGAAGAAATGGTAGAGACAGATTGAAGTTGTCTTGAAGTTGATAAGACAATATCACTATCAGAATATTTCTCTTTATTTGAAAAAGTAATTCCTAAATCTTTATCCTCTAAACGAAGTTTCCAATAAGTTTCTGGTCTGAAGTTTTGAATAGCCAATTCATTCTCACAGATTAAACGTACTCCTGGTGTTTGAACACGGCCAACGGATAAGCTATTGCCTTTTCCTTTAGAAAGACGGCCTTTATTTTGTAATTCCAAGGTGACTAGAGGTGATAGGTTCATGCCGACCAACCAATCCGATTGTGCACGTGCCTCAGCTTCCAGATAGTAGTTATAAGTCTCTAGCGGTTCCCTTAGATTTTGAAAGGCTTTTTGTAGTGCTCTTGTTGTCAATGAATTGACCCATAAGCGCTTGGTGACTTTTTTCTTTCCATCAGGAATATGAGACAGAATTGAGTAAGCAATTCGCTCTCCTTCACGGTCTGAATCCGTACCTATAATGACTTGATCAGCTGATGTCACTTCCTGGTAAATCTGTTTGAAGATATCTTTAGAAGTTTTATCTTGTTTCAAGGTTTGCTTAAAAGAAACGTCAATCAGTGGCAACTTGGTTAAATCCCAATTATCTTCTGGTAATCCGTATTCAAATAAGTGCCCTTCAGCAGCAATAATGTGAACTTCATCTGAAAAATAAGGGGTTTGTTTAACAATGTGTACTTTACCTTTTTTACTAGCTGAACCAAGGCTTTCCGCATACGCAGCAGCCTGATTTTCTTTTTCAGCTAGAATAACTGTTACCATATTTTCTCTCCTTTCCTGTAGTAATTTCATCATAAGGGATAATGACAATTCTTGCGTTAAGCGGACAAAGTATCGGATAGGTATGCCAACTCAAAAAAAGTTATATAACTTTTTGTGCCATTTTATGTACAACAAAAGGTACCCTCAGATGAGAGTACCTTGCAAATGTGTGATACCAGAATTATTCAGACTCAGAAAGCTCAGACAGAACTTCAGATAAGGATTCTACTGTTACAACTTCCCACGGTCTTACAGGTTCATTTGGTAAAACATAATCAAAAATCTTCCCTTCTTTTCTGACCACACTAACCTCATCCCCTTTAACATAACCATTATCTACAGCCTGCTTCAATTCATCATAATGTAACATACTTTCCACCTCCTTACTTAATTATTCGTAAAGAAATTTTTAAATACAGCAGGAAATTTCAAAAGTGTTAAACACAGCACAAAAATACCCTCAGCAATTGCTAAGGGTATCTGATACATAGGGAATCTTTTCCCTGATTAGATTACCGACTAGGCCCTTTGGTTGGAGCTTTAGGAAAATTTGGCGCTTGTCCTCTATTTTTTCCTACTTGATGTGGTTTGGTATGAGATTCAACTTTCTTCAACATTTTAGAAACAGTTTTATGAACTCGTTTCAACGAATCAGCTAGTTGTTTATCATCTAAAGCTTTGAGATTATTTGTCCAACCTGCCATATAGTCAATAGCTTTTTCAGAAGTATCTAGCCCAAAATGTTTTGAAAGCAGATGACTTGTCATCTCAGCTTCTAGTTCTTTTTGCTCTAAAGGAACATTTTCTTTATACTGCTCGGTCATTTTAGGATTATGCAGCGTTGCATGGGCTAACTCATGTATGGTAGTTGCAATTTTTTCTCCAGGTGTGTTATCTGGATTGATTAAAATAATCTGTTCATCTGGGAAAAAGGCACCTTTGGCATTTCCTAAAACATGAGCTTCATCTTTCATCATCTTAACACCAATACTATCAGCATAGTCACACAAGCCCTCAAGTACCTCTTTAGTCTTCACCTTATCCACGTTGAAATTATAGTGGCGGTTTGGCATCGCCTTAGGATAACTTTCTGGTTTAAGTGTTGTTTGTGATAGCTCAAAAACCTTATAGGTTGTAAAGCGTGGGTATCCTGTTTTGGGATCCCTTTCTTGGAATTGACGTACAGGAAGTTTGCCGTCTTTCACAAGAGCTTTTTCTTGTGGCGTAGCATCAGACAATTTTTTGTACTTTGGATTGCCTTTATCATTTTTTAGCTGTTGGCCATGTTCATCTAGAACTGGAATCATCTTAGCCATAACTGGTCTAAAAAGAGTAATTTTAGACTTCTCGCCTGTTTTAACTGACAGTCCTTGGTGTACTATTTCTTTCGTTTCACCAGTCCTCTTGTTAGTGTACGTCGCTTTTGTCTGGATAACATCGTCTGGTTTAATACCTAAAGTTTCTCCCATAGATCGCCACTGATCATAGGTTGCAACAGCATTAGCACCGCTCCACTGCTCATGAATTAAGGCAACGTTTCTAGGAGATAGCTGTGGGAATTTACTCATGAAATCCATATACTCCATTAAATCTTCAGGTGACTGTGTGTATTCACGAATTTTTTGGAAAGCATGTTCACTGATTTCAAAAGCGGATGCGCTGGTATAATCAAATGGTTCATCAGATGTCACAGGATGCTCCTGCTCATTTTCTCTGACTGGATTTTTAACTGATTCTTCAGCCATAATCTCTTCAAACCTTTGAGCTAAACTAACTTTCATTTCTTGATTAGGAGATTGGAAATGTTCTCTAGGATTATTTGTTTCATCTAAAAGAATGTCTGACATCTTTAAATTCTGCTCATTAGCTTCAGTTGCAATTTCCTGATTCACTTCTTGCTTTTCCAGCTGAGAAAGAATCTTTTCGTCGATGGCTGCTAACTCAGGCTGTCCTTCTAAACGACGATAGCCTAGCCCCAACAAGCGTGAGATAGGTTCCGTTTCATCACCAATATCATAGCGGATATTATCTTTGATTAGTATGCCTCCAGGAGCATACACGTCAAATTTAACTTTAGTAAACGGTACATAATCTGCTTGATTTCCTGTTGCCAAACTTTCTTGATGACTGTCGTATAAGGCTCTATTCTGCTTGTAGAGCTCTTCAGCAAATGTTTGATACTCTACAAGCTCTGTTTCCTTAAATGGAATCTGAGGGCCATCTGGCCATATTTCAGACCATTGAAGACGTACATGGTAAGTTTCATTATAGATACGGTCTTGATGCCACTCTTGATAGAAATGTGACGATTTATCAACTAGCTCCTGCTGGTCAGCTGCTGCAATCACAGCAGTAAAGTTTCCATCATGACCATCAGAAAGTTCATAGTAATGCTCCCATGCAGCTTTTGACTCTTCAGGTAGTTCTGTTCCCAGTTGTCTAGGATCTCCTACATTATATGCAGCATCTAACACCTGTGTGAAAAGTTCAGCTGAGATAGTATCGCTTTGAACAATTTCTTGACTCTGTTCAAGAGCCTCTTCATATTGCTTATTTTCTAAAATTGATAACATTTCTTGACCACCATCTTTGATAAACTCTTCATTGATTGACAGTTGATCAATTTGCCCATCTCTTTCTCTATAAACACCCAAAATAATGTTTTCGTCAGCTGATTGTGCTAACTGATTTTTTAATCCTGTACGTAGCTTCATCAAACTAGCAGGAAAAGTAGTATTATCAACAGTCCTAAGTGCCAAAATAATATCTTCATCCCCAGATTTAATGGCTTTATCCAAATCTAAAGAATGAAGTTTTGGAACTTCAGACAGATCACCAAAATAAAATGAATCTGATTCTACAATTGCTGGCAATTCAGGCAAGACTTTTAACTTATCAAACGCTGCACCTTTATTTGCTAAGAGAATTGTGTCAAAAGCACCATTACCATTAGCAAAATCTTCCAATGTTTGCTCTGCTGACTGACCTTCCTTATATGGAAAAACTCCTGTTAAGTGCTGAAATTTATCTTTATCAAATAACACTTGAAGTGTCTGTATAGAATCATTTTGTTGATAAAAGTAGTATATTTTACTATCTGCTAATTCATTCAGATACCAATTCGCAGCTTGTTGTAGCGTAGGAGCATAACGATTCAATTTCACTAAATCCTTGCTACTAATAGCATGATAATGGCGCTTATTAATTGACTGACCATCCTCATTTATGCTAAAATGTAATAAAGGCTGAGGCTGAGTTTGGCTTGGTGACAAGTCATTCAAAGGTTGCGATACGTTCGCTTCAGGTAGAGGTGCTGCCTCCTGATTTTCAGGAAAATCCCCGATTGTACCCTCAGCATTTTTTTGTTGTCCAAAAATACTATCCGTCTCTTGAACATTATCAAGGGACTTTTCTTTTTGTTCTAAATCAACTGAAGATAAGGAATCAGCATCCTGATGATCAATATAGCTGATTAAATCAAACTTATCACTACTCAATAATTGTTTTAATTGAGAACTATCTACTTCTTCATTGATCATACGATCAATAAGACCATCTACCTGTTCCTGGCTAAGCTGTATGCCTGCAATAGAGACGGAATAGGTACCAGGTATCTCGTTAAAATCTGTATGACCTAGCTCGTTTGCCATCATTTCTAAATCTGTATGATTAAAGAGGTCATTAAAATCTAACGTATCAATCTGTTCTTGATTATTGTAGAGCTTTACTTCTATTCCAGAATCTTGATTACTTTCTACAGAAACTGTACTGAACGAAATATCAGAATCAATTTGTTTAGCATACTCTAAATATTCTTCTGGAATGACTCTATTCAAACGTTCAGATAGTGGTGCAAATTCATATCCTACATCGTAAATACATTCTTTGACCAAGGTATTCCCTTGTTCGTCTCTAATCGCAAACCAAGTCCCCTTGGAATGATCAAAGTGCATCCTTGGATAAAGACCATCCTCTGGCTTTCTTTTATAGTCCTCATTGTTAGCAGCATACAAATCTTTAACGAAAGAAACATACGGTACAATGTCACCTGATGAATATTTTTCTGAAATTGTTGGATTATTTGAGGTCTCAAATACAATATCTAATCCAGGACTTTGGTTCATTCTAGCATCTTTTTGATTAACTGATAGACCATGCTTCCCAATAATTGTCTCCAGTTCCTTATCATAGTTAGCAAGCACTTTATCCCAAATTCCAGGAAGTTCTGCCTGTAATTTTTTCAGAAACTCAACTTGTTCTACTTCTGAAAACTCCTGATTAGATAGATAGTCACGAATGCCGTTCTCGTCTAACGCATGCCCTTCAAGAGAGAGATAGCCTGTTGCACCATCGTTGATTGACTCTTCAACGTAGAGTTTGGCACCAGCAATTTGATACTGTTCCTCTCCAAGATTATGATGGAATTCTTCTAAAACAGCATCGTCAACTTCAAGACTCTTCAGTTCTTCATCATGCCATAAATAAAATCCTGTATCGTCTTTGGTGATATCTAAAATGAGGTCATTAACCTGTTCTCGGTAATCAACCATAGGCCGTTCAGAGATAGTTTCGCTATTTTTAACTTCCTCAACCCACGCTTTTAATCTCTTGAGAGTATCATTCCAGTCTGCCTTTTCGCCTGGAATACGTTCAGGAGGCAAGTCTTCTATGACAACAGCCCCTTTTTCATGCAGTGAACTGATAAAGTTTCGTCCTCCTTCATCGTTATCTACTGCAAGAGTGATCCAGTTTGCATGTTTTCCATCTGTAAAGAAATTATTGTCAATAGCTGTCTGTAATCCTTCTGCTAATTGATCATGAGTCCAACGCAGCGGACGACCTGAAATATCTGCCTGAAGCTGCGCTAAATGCCTTCCTACCACAGATTCTTTCAAGCCGTCCATCGATATTAATCTGACATCTTGTAGTTTTTCTCTATTCAATTCATAGTAAGACATCAAATCAATAGCACTTTCTGCAAAGATAAGGCGATTAGGTTGCCCAATGTCAACGTGCATACCAGTAATACCATCTGAATTTCTGACAATATTCTTAGCATATCCACGTTCTGGCCATTTCTCCCAATTTTCTTCAATACCTTGCAGCGTAGCCCCTACAATTTCACCTGAGAAATCAAATGACTTAAAAACAACTACTGGCTCAATACTGCCATTAACCTTAGCATTAGCTTGGGCAAGGACTCCCTTTTCTAAGAAAAAATCAATCGTTTCATCAGAAAGGCCACGTTGTTCTTTTAGATAGTTTCTGGCAGCTTCAAATGGCTGCTCATAAGGCTGCAAATAGTAGCTGAATGGATCTTGTACTCGTTCTACATGAGTAAATTCTTTAAAGGTACCATCATTGAGAAAGTCAATTGCTTGATTAAAGTTGACTTCTCTCATAGTTTGAACCAAAGCAATAACATCACCGCCTTGATGACGTGAAAACCAATTCCACATGTTTTTTTCAGGTGAAATCACCATCGAATCATGCTCTTTCCAGCGATAATCTCGGCCTGATTGAACCAATTCCATACTAAGTTCATTAGCAACATCTAAAATATCACGAGACCTGGCATGTTCTACTCTCTCACGACGGCTTTTTCCACGTGGAGATGGTTGTTGTGTGTGTTCTTCTGCCATAAAAACTCCTTTCATTCACTAGAAACACTCATATGTCGGCTGATAAGCTGCTATTTCAGGAACAATAAAAATCTCTCTCGGTAATTGAACTAGCTCTCCAACCGAAAAATTTTCAAACTGCTCTGCATTGTCTTGAAAATCAAGTTCTAATTCCAAATCACCATTTTTTCCTTGTCCGGAAAAAAGAATTTTCTTTTGAGTATCATCAATGGCCCTAACCAACCATTCAGCTTCAAAATCAAATTCCTCTTCTGAGACACCTGGGAAATGTAACATTCTTTTTCACCTCCTTTTCTACAGTTACTTTTAGTGTAAGAGATAATGGATTTTTTTACGTTAAGCGGACAACTCGTAGGAGTTTTCATCAAAAAAAAGCCATTGATAGCTTATCAATGACTTATTAGCGTTGAGCTTGTCTGCGTTCCTCTTGCTCCTCACGTTCATCGCTTCGTGCACGTTCCATCAGTGCTTTTTTACTTGCTTGTTGTGACCGTTTAAGAGAAGCTGTTAGTTGTCTCATAAAGTCGGTATTGATTCTACCACTTCCCTGTGACTGTTGCATTTGGGCTTTTTTGATGACTTTGCGCTCTTGTAATTGCTCAGAAACAGCTTGAGTAATCTGACTTTGATTCTCTTCATTTGGCTGTAATTTAGCATACAAACGCTTTAACTCTGTAAAACCTTGTGCATTAGCGATTTTCATCTCTTTGATAGCTGATTCATCAGATAATTGATCCATCTGTTGATTTCTCGTGTTGATTTGATATTTCAACTGAAAAATAGAGATGTGAGTTTGAAGTTCCTCAACATAAGCCTCTTTTGAGGTTGTCACCCCTTTCAGAAGCGTTAAAATCCCATCATCTTGAAGTTGATTGACAAACCCTATCTCAGATCTCAGCTGCCTAATAGGGAGCTGTATCGTGCCCGCAGTAGCTTTATTGATAGGTAATGCAACACTATCCTCAAATTGACCTTTTAACCGCTGCTTAAGCAACTGCTCATCTTCAGATAACTTATAGTTAGGAGTGAGTTGTAACTGTATAGCTTGCAACTCCTGAGTTATTGATTGTTTCTTGAAATCCACAAATGGTTGATCAGAAGCTAGTGGCTGGATCTGTTCAAGTAGTTTTTGGCGAACTTGCAGCTCCTTCTGACTAGCTTCTAACATACTGAGTTTCAGCGCATAACGATAAGTACCTAATTCACGACGTTCTTTCTCTGTAGGGTTAGGCTTTAACTTAGCAGCATCCACCAACTCTTTTAATTCATTTGATGACAATAAGGATAAGTCTTTTAGTGTCAAGGTTTTCATCTGAATATTTTCTGTTAGCTGGCTAATGTCATAAACATAATCTAGGACAAACTCTGGCTGACCAATTCCCTTACCATCCGTATCGTAAGCTTCATAGACTGGCTTTATAATTTCAAGTGGTTGTTCTCTAGGTTTCACAAAATAACCTAACTTCTGCCAAGCTTTCTGACTTTTTACTACACTTGCTTTAGGTAGTTGTTCCAAAATTTTTTTCTGATTCAAAACAGAAAAGTTCTTCAAATTTTTTTCCAGCTGAACGACCTGAATTTGTGGCGCTGCCTCTCTGAACGATCGTAAGATATTATTAGCTAAACGCTCCCTTAAATCCATCACACGACGTGCTAAATGATGTTCTAAATCATATCCTTTGGATTCAGCCAATGTCCGAATTGTTTGTCCATCAACCTTTCGGATTTTTTCATAGACTTGATTTTTTTCAGCCGAATAGACCCCAGCGTAGGTCTTTAGCAATTCCCTAGTCTCTTGAAGAAATTCTTGATAGGCAACACTCCCCTCATTTTGCAAGTAGGAATCTAAATAACGATCAAGAAAAAACTTACTAACCGCAAAATCTCTGGCATTAGATCCATAACGCCACCTCTTGTTTAGCGGCAAGTGATTATAGGCCTGTTCCAAAAAATTTTTTTCAGCTGAAGAGGTGATTTTGTCTTCCTGGTAAACTGAAGTCATTAAGTCAGTTTTTAAGTTAGCAAGAACCTGCTCTTTTCTGATAAGGTTTGATCGTGTTTCTTCTTTCAGAAGTCCATGATAGATACCACTCTTAAAACGGTTGATTGTTTTCTGGGAAAAATTTCCTTTGTACTCCATACGTCCACGAGGCCGATAGAAAATTTTGTCACGATTAGATTCAACCTCAGACAGTCCAAAATGAATATGAATATTATCTGTATTCAGATGGATATTCCCCCACCAAAAAGCAGAATCAGAAAGCCCCTCTTTTTGGATAAGTGTTGGCATCATGTCACGCATAACTGCCTTAATTGCCTTTTGATCCACTTGACCAGTAGCCACATCATACAGACCTTGTTCCGCTAGAAAAGCATTATCAAATGAAATAACACCCTGCCAAAGTAGAGATCCATTCTTATAGGCTGTTTCCAGTTGATTTTTTAACTCTGTTAACCGCTGCTTTTGAAGGTAGTCTGCTTCTTGAGTAAAGACCGCAGTCAATTCTTCAGACTGTTCTTCTGTAGCATAGGAGCGATTCATATAATCAATATATTCTCTAAAATTCAACTGTGTTTCAGGGACAGCTTCTTGAATACGAATCATCTCATCTTCAGTCAATCCTTCTATCATTTGTCGGCTCGTTTCTAAAGATAACTCATCATCAATTTTGACAGCTTCATCACGATTAGTATAATCCACATATTGAGCATTTGCTTCTGTATATTGGATCATAAATGTGATGCCAGGACTTTTTTGTTCACTCACCACTGTCTCCTTTCATTTATTGATTAGTGAGAATGTTTAATCGTTTGTCCTCGACTAACATCTTCTTTGATAAGATCTTCAATACGTGCAATTAGTTCATTTTGTTGTGGATCAAAGTGGGAATGAATAGACTCTAAATCTTGAATATCAAAATCATTTCCTTTTGTGATAGCATGGAAATTAGTTAATTCCAAATAGAGCAATTGATCCATCTGGTGCCTAATTGATTTTAAGAGTTTTTGTTCATCCGAAGTGCCCAAATTTTTTTCCAGCCGAGACAGTCTTTCGGAAAATGGTTGTCTTTCTCCTGTTTCCAAAAAGAGTTTATGAAAGGCATGAATCACTTTAACTACTGTCGCTGAGTTGTTAGGACTTTGACGATTCAGACTTCCTCCCATTTCTTCTTCTAAATAACTTTTGATTTCAGTAAACTTCTGTAATGTCTCTTCGTTAAAATAGACGTTGATTCTTCTAGTCATTGCTTCTCCTTACCCTGATTTTTTTGTAGTTCCTGTCAGATAGTTAATGTCATATCCTGATTGAACATTAAAGATATAAACATCAAACGACACTGTTTCATCTTCTACACTCTGTGCTTCCATACGAATACCACGAGCAACTAATTCTACATTTTTAAAAATAGGCGTTACTCGATAACGAACGTGATGGTCTGTCTCTCTTATATAATTTGCGACTAAATTTTCATAGTAAACCATTGACGATTTTTCATCATCAAAGTTTGCATTAAGGGCACGTGTTCCTGTAAATAGATTTTTTACATTAGCATTCTCACCACTTAGTTGAAATCCAATCAAGTGTGACCGATTATACAAATAATCTTGTTTTCCATTAAACAGGATTTTTTTATTCTTCCATCCAGTCGGTTTTACGGATGAAATATCTTCACGTTCATTTGTTGGCATCAACTCTTGGCCCAACATTGCTTCAGCAACCCCAACACGATTCAAGAAATCTAGGTTACTGTATTTTTCCCATGAACCATTTTCTAGACTCAACTCTTCATCAGTAAATTGTGCTTTATCACTCACCACAATAACCTGATGTTTCCCATCAAACACCTTACCTTTCAATTCTTCATTTTGTGTCTGGTGAGCATTGCCTAAATCACCATTTTTTTCTTCAGGTGAATCCGAAATATTCAACTGACTAGCCAGATCATTTTGAGTAAATGCACTTTTTAGAGATTGAAAATTTTGTGGCTGCACTAACAATATGACAATAAATAAAATACTGACTAATAAAAATTTGTTCTTTTTCATGAGCGCCTTCCTGCCTCTCTTTCAGCAGCAAGCGCATCAACATCATCCATAAATCGCAACCAGTCTGTTGTCAACTCTTCAACAATTTCTTGCTTGGCACTGTAAGCTAATAACTTGATTTCATTTTTTAGTAACAGTTCCAATATCTGTGACTGTTGTTTTTTAATATCTGCCAGAGTTTCCGCAAACTTATTATCATATAAATCCAGTCCTCTATTTTCGACAATCCGTTG
Organism: Streptococcus thermophilus; assembly: GCF_010120595.1. Lineage (NCBI taxonomy): Bacteria > Bacillati > Bacillota > Bacilli > Lactobacillales > Streptococcaceae > Streptococcus > Streptococcus thermophilus. Next base: position 1,328,039 of record NZ_CP038020.1, on the reverse strand, counting down.
CAGTTGAGCAAGCATGAATTCATTAAAAGACGGATACTCATATTCTTCCGAAATCATATGTAACTGCGTAAATACTTTTTCAGGAACGTTACGGATAATAAAATTTTTAGTCACTACTTTCTACCTCTCCTTCATACTCAAGCCATCTCGAAATATGATCTGCATAGCGTGCCATTTTCGTTTCAAAGTCAGATAATAGATTTGTCTGTTTTTGAGTCAATACTAAAACATGATCTGATGTCAATTTCATATTTTCTAAATACGCAAGATAGTTCGATTCAACTAAATTGAATTGACCTTTTTCAATTTTTTCACGACACATGGCTAGTAAAAATTCATTAAATGATTTTGCTTTAGTTTCTCTTGCAAGAGCTTTTAAGTAATCTATCTCTTGAATAGATAGCCCTCGAATTTTTAATTCTGTTTTTTTCGATACCATACAGTTATGCTACTCTCCTTTCAAAAATAAAGCGCCCTTCTTTTTTCTTTTGACGAGGCAAAAGCTAAAAGAAGCAAAAAAGAAAACCTCGACCTCGCAACGTCACGAACCAAACTGGTTCTACTTTTGCGGTTTTTCCACACACAAACGCACACTACTGCGGCTAATGCCTTCTAGGGTGTGTTGTGTTAGAAAAGAGCATAAGGGAAACTGATATCACGTGCCGTGATATGTTGATAGTATCAACGTTTCCTGTGTCCCCAATTTTCTCGGCTACGCCTACTTACACACACATAGGTTACACACCTAAACACACTGTATCTTCCAATATACACACCTAGACACACCGTAACAGCCACAAACACACACAGTATTCAACTGTCAAAATGTGGTGACTATTCAGCTGGAAAGGTAGTAAGTTAAACTATTTTATTCTCCTTCTTCTCGCTCTTTTTTAGCAGCCTCACGTCTTGCTTTTTCATCTTCTTTAATAATTGCAAGCTCTGTTTTTAAATCATCAAGAATTGATTCATAGGACTGATTCTTGTCCTTTTTCAATTGAATCTGAACGTAAATTTTACCAATTTGTTTTTGAAAATTTTCTTCCAAAAGCTTCCGTTCATTTTCTAAAGAAGCAACTTTTTTCTTTGCTTCCTCTAGTTCCAAATCAATTTTAGTAAGATCTTTTTTTGCCATTTAATAGCCTCCTTCATTTTGATAATTTTAGTATAAGGGATAACAAAATTTCTTGCGTTAAGCGGACAAATCACAGGAAATACAAAAACTCCCTAATTTCAAAATTAGGGAGCTACATATGTTAAACTTTCTTCGGTACGCTTAATTCACCTGTTACAGTAAAAGCTGCTTTTCGGCTGAGTTTGAGTTTAATAAGCTTATGATAAAAGTCTGATTTTCCTTCCAAACTTCCAAAAGGATGAACTGTAAAAATTGGATAATAGATGGTATCATCATCTATAAAAGTACGTTCAGTTTCTTTTTCAAATGGAACTGCTTTATAGCCAATACCTGTTAACACTTCTCTATTCAAAAAGCTCAATTCTACTACTTCTTGATAAGCTGGTTTAATAGCATTTTTGTTAATTCTTTTCATCCGTTTATTAGCATCTTTTTCATCTGCATCAACATAAATGTTTGATTGTGGTGGCAACTCATCTGTTGTTTTTCGGATTCCTAGATACTCTTTGTTAATAACATTTTGGAAGAGATAGTGATTAAACAATATTGGTATAATAAACTTAGCAAGAAGCATAATAACAAGACTGATTGACCAAAAAGTAAGCAAGCGATCGACCATAGATTCTGATAACGTATGCTGACTAACATACTGTATTCCTAACTCAAAAAATAGCAATAATACTAAAGAATAAAATGCAGACTTCATTCTTCTAAACGCTTGTAAAAGAAAGGAATAAAATAAACTTCCCACACCACTTGCTAAGAAAAAAAGCACTAAAATATCCAATGTAATTTTTCGTACTTCCTGAGGTATGTAGTAAGTCAACACACCTGCAAAAGCAGCTGAGAATAGATAAAACTGGCTTTTAGAGATAAAACCAACGAGCCAATTTAAGCCACAAATAAGAGATAATTTAAGACCAATTTTGTTTAATGATTTCCATTTTTGAACGAAGTTTTTCATAAGATTTTTCCTCTTTTCTTTTTTTTATTATTTCATTTCGACAGTTTCAATTGGGTTTGAAAACTCAAAAGTTCCATCTTTAATAGCCGATTCTTTTTTCTCCAAGCTAATGATTTTGACTTGAACTTTTTCAATATTTTGGGTGGCGGTCTCAATAGATCTATTCTTAGTTTCGATGTTACTTTCAATAGTTGCAACATCTTTTTGATTAGATTCTAAGTCATCACCAGAGAGATATTCTGCCTCTTTGAGTAAACCATTTTTCCGAGACTCATCATCCTCAATAGAGGTTTTCAATTGCTCTATTGAGTTATTTAATTTCTCAATCTGTCCTTCCTGAAAATCCTTTTCTTCTATGATTTCTGATAAAGCAAATTCTTCACGAGAAACACTTTTAATTATCTCTTTTTTCAATTTACTATTTTGAGTTGTCACATAAAATTGAACAACATTATCATCGTCATCATCTTCTTGCTTAACAGTTTTTTCCTGCTCATCTGAAGGAGTAGAAACATCAATATCAATATCGCTTGTAGCAACTGTCTTATTAGTAATCTCAATCGCATAAGCACCAAAATTTTCTGGAACATTTCGGATAATAACAGAGATTTTATTATCTACAATTGGTACGATTTCCATAATAGTATCAGCTGTCTTATTCTGTGCGTATAGATTCCATTTAAGACGTTTAGTATCAATACCTCGATCAACTGGAGAGGTAGAATCTTTAGTTTCAAATTGAAGAACAATAATGCCTGTTTCAGGAGAATAACTTTGACTAGATAGTCTAATTTCTCCTGTGCCATTCTCAAATGTCCTCTTTGTTTTGAGCTGTTCATCAGTGTAAGTCTGTCTTTGTGGGGAGTAAATTGCCCCCAGCAATAAACTTATCCAAGCTGTAAATAATACTGAGAAAACAACTAATTTTCGTTTAATCACATTGTCTTGAAACCATTTTTTAGTAACAACAAGTGGTTTAACAATTGCACTAGATTTTATTTTTTCAATCCAGTACTTAATCATATCTATCATATGTGATATGTCCTTTCTGATTTGAGTTAATAAATGTTAAAATATAGGTAATAAAAGCAATTCTGGAGGCGATTAGTATGAAACATGATCACGCTTATTCTAAACATTTTAGAGATGATATTTCACCTGAAAAAGCATATGATTATTTCCACAATCATCCACTTGATACAGACGAATTTAGATGCGCTAAAGAATGTTCAGTTCCTGTAACATTAGTCAATGTGAGAAACACTCCTGATAAATGGAAAGTTCCTCCTTACTTTAAATATCGTAGTGGATTTGACGATAAACATTCCAACTTATGTCCAAATGTTTCTAAGATAACTAAAGTCTCAAAACAACTTTCCAAACACCGTGCGATACAAACTTACCAACCAACGGAAGAAATCATCATTGAATTATCCATGAGTAACCCCACATCTTATGAAGAGGTTGGGACTCTTCAATTGAACTCTTCATCTGGAAAAAACAGAAAGTCATATCAAGCTAATTCTGATTTTCCAACAGTTAAGCAGCGCCGTACACATCTTTCAAAACTATCATCAACTGTTAATCGGTTCCACTCTCACCCAGATGATGATGTCAATTTTAATGGTACAGTGGCACCATTAAATACCTTTTTTCAAGAACTGCGATATGGACACTATAAATTATCGTTAGATCCGAAAATTTATCACGGTAAAGCCTTCGCTAAAAAAATTAGCAAAAATGGAAAAGAGTTGTTATTGTTAGAGTTTGATCAAAAATGTCAACTTGAGAATGCTTATTTTGAAAAACCAGCTGTTTTTATTGATATAAGTACTCTGAACAATACTTCTCAACAACATCGAAAACTACTGAGATATTGTCAATCTGGTGAAGCATTTCATCTTTATTTTTGGGGAAGTTTTTTTGTAACTTCACATTCAAAAATACGAATGAACAAAATAGATAAGTCTGATTTCACCTTATTAAATAGCCTTTACTTCGAGGACTGGTCCGAATAATAAGCATCTCTTAGTTTCGAAAAATACTTTTCCCAAATCTCATAGTCATCATTAAAACAAAACCGCTTATGGTATTTTGTTCCTAATGAAATCATGATAAAGTCATCTACTGACATACCTAAATAACCTTCTAGCTCCTCAGCTACTGATACTAATGAATCTGCATGGACAATCCATGCTTTCTCCTTATTCAAAACGAGGAAACTTTTCTCCTCACCAGGTGTCAAAAAATCATCTGGATAGTCTTTCCCGATAATTTCTGTCACTTTATAAGGTGACGTTTCTCCTAAATTTACAAAAATCTTAGAGTCTAATTCATAGAGTTCCATCTTTCAATCCTCCTAAATACAATTCATCTTTTCTGGAGCGAGCTCCAGCGTTAGCCATAAGGCTTCACTCTCTGAAATATGAGTTAGCTTTCCACCTTCATCATTGAAACGCAGCAAGGTAAAAATACCATCAGGAAGTTTGCCTAAGACAACCATTCCTTCAGTTGTTTTCGCACGCCACAATTCATTATCAAATTGAAAAGCCGTTTCTGCCCACTTACTGAGCTTCATTTTTTGAGTCATCTAGTGCCTCCTCAATGGTCTTCTCGTCAGCTGTAATCTTCCCCTGCTTATCCTTAGCAGCATAGTGATAGAGTTGAGATTTACCCTCTCTCAAAGTGATTAAAGTCGCTGCTTTTTCTACCTGATATTTCTTCACCAAAACTTGACCATCTGCTGATTCCACATCGATATAAAACGTTGGATAGTCACTCTTCTCAACCGCTTCAATGACAGCCCTTTTCCCCTTTTCACAATAAGGGCAGCCATGTCTATAAAAGACTAAGTTAGCATTCTGATTGATCACAGCATCCACATAAACTTGTTCCGTAAGGTGTCTATCATAGTCTTTGACAACGTACCTAGTCCAAACTGTCTGTACACCAATAACTGTGCAAAATAGCAAACTGACTGCTGCTATTGTTCCAAAAATCATTTTAGCCCATTCAAATCTATTAGCCACTATCCTTCACCTCCTTGCATAAAATCGAATAAGTCTCCTTGAACATAGTTCACTTTGGCCAAGCGCTTGATCTCTGATTTTAAGTTATCAAAAACAGTCATCATTGTACTAAATTGTAACGGATCGAACTGTTCATACAGAGAAACAAGTGGCAGCATAGGAAAATGGTCTTTCTTTTCACTTTTAAGAAATTCTAAAACCTGTTTTTCTCCCTCAATAACAGCATCTACTCTAATCAACGCAGGTATGCTTGTAATAGCATCTCCATTTTGATAAAAGGTCAAAGCAATGTCTCCAGCTTTCACTACCTCAAACTCAGGAAAATCATCTGTAATCTTAAAATAATAAGCTAATGGTTCCTGACCTAAACCAGTAAGATAATAGCCACGTAACACCTTGATATTATCCATTTTCTTCCTCCTCGTTATCCATTTCTTAACAAACTCTATGAACTTTAAACGGTGCCTGGTAATAATTGGGATAGTGAATAACTTTCTTAGTCTTCTGAACTGGTAAAGGAATATGATAATGCACCTGCATGTACTGACAAGCTAATCCTCTACTCTCAAAGACTAATAAATTTCCCTTGTTGTCATAGAGATAATCTCCATCTTCAAAACTAAAAATAACGTATCCCATCTATTCTTCTCCCTTTCTAGTTTGATCTACAATTGCCCTATAATCATTTTCAAATTCCATATCATAACCTTCTGCATATCTAATCTGATGACTACTGATAAGCCATCCTAACAGAAATAATGCCAAACAGAATATAGATATAACTAAACTAACTACAATAATCCACGTCCACATAAAATTCTCCTATCAATTATTTAACTACAGTTTCATATTAGTTTTTACCCCTTCTCAAACCTGCTCTCATTATCATAGATATAAATGTAATGGCAGTTTGCGGGTTTTATCAATTATCCAATGTCAGCCTCAAATAGAGATAGTTGTCTTGCTTGTTTAAGCCCATTTTTAACCCCTTCTATCACCCTTTTGGTGAGTCCTATACTCTCTTCAAAGAAAGTAGCAATGTTTGCAAAATAAGCCTCCTGACGCTCTTTTTTCACCTGAATAAGGGAAAGAACAATAGCTTTAACAGAAGCTAATCTAATCCCACCACCACGGCCAGCTTTAACCGCAAAGAAAATCTTACGATCAGTTTTAAGAGCCTTCAGAACTTTATCTAATGAACGTTCAGGGATATTTAACTCTTCCCTAATAGCTTTTTTAGTCGTCTGAACAAAAGGATCCTCAGACTGATAAAAACCTTCTAAATAAGCCATAATATCAGCTTTCCACTCATGTAGGTGGCTATGCTTACGATCTGCACGTTTCTTTTTGAATTTATACCAGCGTTGCTTGATAAACAAATCCGAAGCTTTCAGATTATCATTAACCCACGCTTTACATAATAATTTGATGTAATCTCGACTAGCAGCTTCATATTTACCTGAGTAAGCTGAACCGATAACTTTCAGGAACTCGGCTTCAGAGAGCGGTTCGGCTAAGTGTTCATTGAAATCAGCTAAAACAGCCTCACAATCGCTCTGAGAGACACCTGAAGAGAAGTTTGCCAACGCCAAAGTAAAGAGTACGTTGTTTCTTCCCATCAATGCTTTAGCACCTCTAATATTAGCTTCTCTCAGTAGCAAACCATACCAGGGTTCATCTACCTGTTTAACGCCTTCAGAACCTGAAATAACCGTTAAATTAGGTTTCTTACTTGGAAACGGTAGATTAGACTGTTTCATAGACCAATCTAGCCATTCCTGGAATGAATAAGTATAGTCAGCATGAAAGAACTCTACATTGTTCGTTCGTGGCATACGTGCAATACCAAAGTGGTTACACGTCATATCAACTGGCAATGTTTGACCAAAATAGTTACGTAAATTTTGAGAGATTGCCTTGGCCACTTTTACTACTTTGAACTGTGAATGAGTTGTCACATATGCTGCTTTATCCAGTACAAAATAAGCTTGATAACCCTTGTCAGATTTTAAAATCAACGTAGGCATGAAGCCTAAATCAATGGCAGCTGTTAAAATATCTCCAGAAGTCATCTTTTCAGCTGAAGATGTGATGTCAAAATCAATATAGAATGTATTAATTTGTCTCAAATTATCTTCAGAGTGTCCACGTGTAATTTGACGTTTGGAATCGCTGTAACTACCAAAACGGTAAACATTTGGTGTCCAGTGAGTGAATCTATCCTCATTCTCAAAAATAGATTCCATCGATGTCAAAACAACACCGCGTGCTTTTATCATTTTTTCTTTTGTACGATATCCAAAGATTGCTCCTCGATTTCCTTCTTCAACTGAAGAAACTGGTTTTAAGTGACTATTCTTAAATTTATAGTTTCTTAGACCATCTTTGAGAATCAAGCTGTAAATGTTAGTTAAGTTCATCTGTTTCCTTACTATTAACGATTTTATAAGCTAATTTTCCCTTGAATTCAGTTAGTTCTAGACCTAGCATTACAGCCCTGTCTTTATATTGACCAAATTCATCTACGAGAATCCCTCCATCGGTAATTGGAAGCCTTCTATGAAGCTCTCTCATCTGTTTAGATTTGGTGTCCATTTAATAATTCCTCTGACAGCAACTTTGTTTCCTTTGACTGTTCAAGACCAGAAAGATACGCCTCATAATCAACGTCAAATGCCATTTTAAGGCTTCTACTTTTTAGGTCTCCCATACGCTGTTGCTGTTCTTCTAAAACCTCTTCAGGAACCTGTACCATTAGAGCATACTCTTCTGACGACTGAACCTGATCCCTGAAGCGATGATCAAGACCTTCTAAGAAACCTAATAGATAAGATTTCTTATAGTCTTTCCACCTTGACTTTGTAACAGTAGGCAAGAGCCGTTTTAATCGATATTTAAGATATAAAATCGCTCCTTCATATACTCTAGTGCAAAGTTCAGTATCAGACTGATAGCCAAAGAAAATCACCTCAGTAATGCCTTCATCCATCTTCCGTCTTCTGATTGTTTGGCATCGGAAATTTTTTCCTAGAATTGCAGCTAATTCCTCCTGCCACCAGGGCAATCTATATTCCCATGTCCCTACTGCCTCACCTATATTATTATTGGTTTTAGTAGCCGTTACATCACTCATCGACAACTTATGTTTAAACATGAGCTTCTGAGCCATTAGAAGGGCTGTCTGTCCTTCTTCATCATTAGGTGCATCGTAGGCCAATTCCAAAAGATTTTGGATCTTTTGAACAATTTTATTTTCCATATCAATCCTCTTCACGATATTTTCGTGGCAAATGTCTAGCATAGTGATCAGAATCATTCACCGCTGCATTATGAAAAATCATATTATTGGCAATGATTTCTTGCCATTTTGGAATCTCTTCATGGTAGATACGATCTAGACCGTAAAATTTTTTTGCAATAAAACGAACAGCTCCGATATGATCTCCTAAGTTAACAACACACAAAACATCATGTTCCATGTCATACACCCAATGTTCTCTGGGATCACTCAGTGTTTCCTCAGCAAATTCTCTATCTCTTTCTAGCCAGTCATGCCCTGGTCGATAGTAAACTTTCATCTGATAAGGTTCATCGTTCCATCCATGGAAACAGTGGCTACATAGTGTTCTATTCTTATCAATCCACCAGCAAGCACCGTGTTCTTCATCAATACAAGGCGTAACCCAATTACAAGCACAACGTCTGCAAATCCCTGTTTCCAGTTCCTCATCATCAGGTATCAACTGCTTTAGTTCAATCGGAAAACCAGTTTCTACCCAGTCTTCAACCAGTTGATCAATGTCTTCTTGTGATATCATTAACTTCTCCTTTAGTTAATTTTCATACTTCTGGGAAGAGTCGTATTCGGCATGCTGTAACCATCCTGTAAGTCTCTCTTCAAATAAAATTCAGGGCTTATTGTTGTAACATAGTCACTTCTTTTCCAATTACTTCGTAAGCGTGTATTAAATAGTGAAATCCTAGCTTCAATCTCTTTGAACCTGAATCCAAGCTTTAGATAAGTTGTAACAATCTCATTAACATGCTCTTTAGATTCTTTATTCCTAACTCTGTTGTGAACACCTTGTTCCTGATCTTCCAATATCAAGCTTTTCTGATACTGAATATACAGCGCTCTCATCTGTTCGATTTTGTTCTGCCAGTTTAGATTGTAAGGTTTACCTGAATATTTGTTTTTCAAATTCCTAACAGGTTCACAGAACTTCATCTGAATAGAATCGAACTCTCCTAGATCACTCAGAGGATCAATAAAACCTAATGGTTCACTATTGATTAATTGATCATAAAACTCATTCCTAACCATTATGTCCTCCTAGCTATGTTATCCATTAACTAAACTATTCAAGATGTATTAAGTAAGTTCATTTCTTCAAAAAGATCCAACTGATAAACTTTAACAATATCACTACGACTATCAAAGACTAATTCTTTTTCTTCCTCAGTTGATTCTGAACTCACTTCTTGATCGTGATCAATGACTTCATAGACTTCTAAAGTCTCAATATCCATCACTATTTCCAATCCCTTCATGGTAAGACTCCCTTCTTTATGAAATTTTAAGCGAACAAAAAGGAGAACAGATTTCTCCGTTCTCCTCATAAATACAGGATTATTTTCTATTTCTAAAAACTCTTACCACTTACTTAGGATTCATAAATTATTTAAAAAATGTGTTACCTTATCCGAACATTAAGTTATTTCTTACATTAGTAAAACTATCACTAGATATATCACTAAAATACTTACTACAAACCCAAAAAACAGTAGGCCTATGATCGCCTTTTTTCTTTATTTTTATTCGTTAGATGCTCCTTACTCTTATTATCAAACTGATTTTTGTTTATAGTTACACATTATTTAAAAAAGCTACCCCAATTTAAGTAGCTAATGATGAAGGTGTGGTGCTTTCGCTAAACCACCCATGAGCTAAGTATATCACTTTAATTCGAAATTACAATATCAACCAAAAAAATAGAAACCAATTTTGGCTTCTATTCCACAACAGATACTGTAATCTCATAAAATTAAGTATAGCACCTTGTTAAGCTCAATACTGATTATTAGTGATGTTATCCTTAAATCTTAGAGTCACTATTGTATAATTTAGACAAAGGACAAAAACATGAAAAAACGCTACTCAAAAAAATTTAAAGAAACACTTATCACCTTCTATCATTCTGGTCAATCCGTCACCCAGCTGTCTAAAGAATACGACGTGGCCCCTGCAACAATTTATAAATGGATAGACCTCTACTCTAAATCTAATGAAAGCTCCGTCTCTAAAGCTGATTTTCTAGAATTAAAAAGACAACTGGCTAAAGTGGTTCTGTTGCAAAGTTTTCCATTAGTGTAAAATTGAGAAAAAAGACGGTAGTGTAAAATAAGTTGTGTAAACACAAAAAGGAATAAATCCGTTATAGTAGAGTTGCAAAACATTACTAGAAAGAGATTTATTCCTATGACTCAGTTTACCACAGAACTACTTAACTTCCTAGCCCAAAAGCAAGATATTGATGAATTTTTCCGTACTTCTCTTGAAACAGCTATGAATGATCTGCTTCAAGCAGAGTTATCAGCCTTTTTAGGGGATGAACCTTACGATAAATTAGGCTATAATTCTGGGAATAGTCGTAACGGAAGCTATGCACGGAAATTCGAAACCAAATATGGGACTGTTCAGTTGAGTATTCCTAGAGATCGTAATGGGAACTTTAGTCCAGCTTTGCTTCCCGCTTATGGACGTCGAGATGACCACTTGGAAGAGATGGTTATCAAACTCTATCAAACCGGTGTAACGACTCGAGAAATTAGTGATATCATCGAGCGAATGTATGGTCATCACTATAGTCCTGCCACAATTTCTAATATCTCAAAAGCAACTCAGGAGAATGTCGCTACTTTTCATGAGCGAAGCTTAGAAGCCAATTACTCTGTTTTATTTCTTGACGGAACCTATCTTCCCTTAAGACGTGGAACCGTTAGTAAAGAATGTATTCATATCGCACTTGGCATTACACCAGAAGGACAGAAGGCTGTTCTTGGATATGAAATCGCCCCAAATGAAAACAATGCTTCTTGGTCCACCCTGTTAGACAAGCTTCAAAACCAAGGAATCCAACAGGTTTCTCTTGTAGTGACCGATGGCTTCAAGGGGCTTGAACAGATTATCAATCAGGCTTACCCATTAGCTAAACAACAACGTTGCTTAATTCATATTAGTCGAAATCTAGCTAGTAAAGTGAAACGAGCAGATAGAGCGGTTATTCTGGAGCAATTTAAAACGATTTATCGTGCTGAAAATTTAGAAATGGCAGTGCAAGCTTTAGAGAACTTTATCGCCGAATGGAAACCAAAGTATAGGAAAGTCATGGAAAGTCTGGAGAATACGGATAATCTTTTAACTTTTTATCAGTTTCCCTACCAGATTTAGCATAGCATTTATTCGACAAACCTCATTGAGTCTCTTAACAAAGAAATCAAACGTCAAACGAAAAAGAAGGTCCTTTTTCCTAACGAGGAGGCTCTGGAACGTTATTTAGTTACCCTGTTTGAAGATTATAATTTCAAGCAAAATCAACGCATCCATAAAGGGTTTGGCCAGTGTGCTGACACACTTGAAAGCTTATTTGATTAACATTCTTCAACTCTACTTGAGTGTTTACACATAATTATTGACAGTATCCTTGAATACTCAAGCTGCTAATAAATTAATAAATGAAAAAGTTTTTAATAACGTAACCAAAAAAGGAGATAAGTTTAAATTTAAGACAGTAGAAAACTTATCATCCGAGCCAGCTTTGTGGACAGGAAAGGAAGATAAAACAATAACTGATGATAAAGGACAGTCAGTGAAACCTAAAAGTACAAAATATATTGTTCTAGGAGAATACAGTGCCACTTCTAAGATATTGATTCTTAATGATGAAGATTATCAAAAATTTGATGCAAAAGCTAAATTTGTAAGTGTAATAAAAGAAAAACGAGATGCTGATAAAGTGCTTAAAAGATACACTACGAGTGGTTCAATTCCCTCACAGATTTTCCCTTACAAATAATAAAAACGACTAAAAATAACTCTTATAAAATGTTACTGGAAATTTTTCTAGTGACATTTTTATTTTTTAATAAATTAAAGATGATTATATAAGTTATAAAGTTAGTCAAGCGAATAAGCCAGCTTGACTAACTATTTATGTTATAATATAAGTATGGTAATCAAAAGAATGCATTCATTATGAAAGGGAGAGAAATTATGACTAGTAATAAACTAAAATCATTGGGACAATTAATATTATTTATTATAGGAATTGAGCTAATTGGTGGCCTATCTGGCCTCTTGGCGGGTGATATTAAGAGAATTTATAATAATCTTAAACTCCCACTCCTAGCACCACCAGACTATCTTTTTGGAATTGTTTGGCCTGTATTATATGCTTTTATCGCCATTTCCGCCTATTTGATTTTTTATAAGCTGAAAACTCGAAGGAGTGAGGGCCAAAATGCTTTATTCTATTTTGGAATACAACTTATCTTAAACTTTATTTGGAGTATTATTTTTTTCAAAGGCTATTTTTGGTTAGGAGTTATAATTATTCTCTTACTAGATTTTATTGTTTATCTCTGCATCATTAAATTTTCAAAAATTAATAAGTGGTCTTCATTCCTTCTAATTCCTTATTTCATTTGGATTATTTTCGCAACATATTTGAGTGTATCAGTTGCTATCTTGAACTAAATAATTTGAGGAGAATCTGATGGTTTGGGCAGTAAATAGTGATTATATAATAGAAAAAGATTGATATTTATGAGTATGCACATCTGTAAAACAGAAAGCTAAAGATTGGAGAAAAATAATGAATTTTATTAAACCCTTTATTATAATTGGAGTGATTTTTTAATATTAGATATTTACTGGTTTTTTGCAGATGATAAATTGTAAAATATAGTGCAACAAAAAACTCATAGCCTTTCATTGGTGTAAACTGTAAGTAACCACACAAACAGAACCCGAGGAAAAACTATGAGCTACTCCCATCTTACCATAACCGACCGAATAAAGATAGAAACATACTTAGATTAGGTTTGAAACCTTGCCAAATTACAAGTAAACTTGGCGTCCATAAGTCTACCATTTCAAGAGAATTAAGACGATGCCAAAATGGTTATTCCGAAGCCTTAGCACTGGAACAGTACGACCACAGGTCTAAACAAAAACGTCGGAAGCCTTGTTTGACACCAGAGTCTCAAAAGGAAATTGAGGACGGTTTAAAATCCTCCTGGTCACCTGAACAGATTTGTAGCCGCTATCAGCTTGAACAAAAGCCAATGGTAGCTTTTAAAACCATCTATAACTGGCTCTACGCTGGTTTGATTGATCTGGATTTAAGCGGTCCTGCGTAATTGTGACCGATAAAGCACTTTCTCTTGGCTTCGCCTTTAGAAAGTTACAGAGTGTGGGTTTATATACTAAGACAGAGCACCGAACTGTGAAGTATCTTAACAATTTAATAGAACAAGACCATCGACCTATTAAACGACGAAATAAATTTTATCAAAGTCTCCGTACAGCCTCTTCCACGATTAAGGGCAGGAAGACCCTTCGAGGAATATATAAAAAGAACCGAAGAAATGGAACGCTCTTCGGCTTTTTTGTGTCTACTGAAATCAAGGTATTAATGGGGATAACAGCCTAAGATATTAGGAGTTCAGAGAGGGCGCGTTTGATTTTCAAACTTTGCAACAGAACCAACCATTGAATACCAGTTGTTTCTGATGATTTGTTAGGACGCATTTGCAAGAGAGCTATTTGACTAGTACGGTTAATACCGATTGGACGGAATTGGCGTTGACTTACCGCATCTCCTTGAGGTCCATAAGGATCATAAGGCGTATCTTGGTAATGAAGACTCAAGACGTATTTAACATCTTCAACTGTAATTTTGCGGTATGGTTTTTGGCACCATGGAATAAAGAATGATTTTGGATCATAGTCTTTTTCTGGGTTCAAAAATTTCTACATTGCCCGAGCACGTGGTGTATTATAATGACGATCCTTATCTCGTTGGCTACCAAAAGCATAACGTGGATTAAAGTGTTCATTAGAATAAGTCAAATCCAAGTGATGTTTATTAATGAAGTCTCTAATGTCTGGTGAGGCAAGATAGTCGTCTGGATTTTCAAACTCATAGTGCTCGATACCAAGTTGGTTTGGAATAGTAACATAGGCATTGTCTGGAACACGTCTTGCAATCCAATTGTGACCACCAATTGTTTCCAACCAAAAACTTTCTTCAGTGTCTGAAAAAGAAATACCATTTGACTCGTAAGTTCCGTAAGTTTCAAGGAATTCTCCCAAACGAAGGACACCTTCACGCGCCGTCTCGATATACGGCAAGACCAAAGTCAACATATCCTCTTCTCCAAAACCATCTGTAACAAGAGGATCCGCACCGAGAACACGCGCATTGGTCGTGTTTGTTTCTGTTGCACTCATGGCAACATTAGCTGAGTTAATACCAGCTTCACCCCAAATACCATTTTTACAAAGTGCATCCGGAACAGAAGTATAACGTAGAGGATTATCTGGTAAATCAATTGAAAATTTGCTAAGCACAGACTGGTAATGACGCGGTTAGTCTTCAGGGATTACGACGAGAACTTCTTTGGGCGTAAAAATGCCAGATTGAGAATCCTCAGTACGTGCCATCATGGTAGAGCCATCATATGAAGCTTTCTTACCTACTAAAATCGTTGTACAAGCCATAAAAGCTTCATTTCTACTTACAAATCGTCTGCTATCTTATTTATTTTTCTGAGACGATGGTTGACACCACTCTTGGTTAGAGGAGGTTCTATACTATCTGCGATTTGCTGGATAGAATAATCTGGATTGGCAATACGGAGTTGGGCAATTTGGCGCAGCTCCACCGGTAAAATCTCCAAGCCAACCGTATCCATAATCTTGATAATATTATTAATTGTTTTCATACTAGCACTAATCGTTCTAGCAATATTCGCTGTCTCAGCATTATTAGCACGATTGAGGTCATTTCTGGTCTCCCTCATGATTTTGACCTCTTCAAAAATCTCCTTAGAGGTCATAGCACCAATAATAATGAGAAAATCCATAATATCTTCTGCTTTTTGAAGATAAGTCACAAATCCATTTTTATGTTGTAAAACCTTGGCATCAAGCATAAATTTTTTCATAAGAGAGGCTAAATCTTCTGCGTGGTCCTGATAAACAGAGAAAATTTCCAATTGGTAACGTCCTTTTTCAGGATCACGTACCGTTCCAGTTGCCAAAAAAGCACCTCGTAAATAGGACCTTCCAGCATCGTCATCTTCCATTATTGTCGTTTCAATGCCTGTTTCAAAGCCAAAGAAAGAATCGGCTAATTGTAAATCAGACAAAATATCATTGACATTCTCAGCAACAAAGACAGTGTAAACACGATTTTTCTTGAGATTAGTCTTGTTATAATGCCTCAATTCAGGATTGCAACGGTAGCGATTTTCTATCAACTGGTAGATATGACGAGCAATTTTTGCATTCTCTGTCGAAATCGAGAGAGTCAGTCCTTGATTCGTTAAACCAACGGAACCAGACATCTTAATTAATGCTGACAATTCCGCTATATCTTTACTCGAGGCTGCAATTATCTCTTCTTTAACCTTAATCGTGAAACTCATGACTTCTTCCTCACTAGATGCATAAGCTCTTCCGCTACCAAATCGCCATGGTGGAAGGCACCACCGTTCTCAAGTCGCAGAAAATTAGAAGAAACAATTGTTTTTGCTTCACGACGTAAGCCCTCAAAATCATGCTCAACCTGAACAAGGTATTCATCAAATTCATTACTAGCCATGTATTCCTGAGGAACCTTCTTGACGTTAACCAAAACATTATCGATAACATCAGAGCCAAGATGACGATTGAGAACGGCCACATGGTCAGCATCTGAGAAGTGCTCCGTTTCTCCGTACTGAGTCATAATATTACAAATGTAAGTAACATCAGCCTTAGTCTCTATAAGCGCCTGACGAATCTCTGGTATAACCAGATTTGGCAAAATTGATGTATAAAGTGAGCCAGGTCCTAGTACAATCATATCACTATTCATAATGGCATCAACAACCTTACGACTAGCCTTCGGCACATCTTCATTGTAGGCGTTAGTCACATAGACACGCTCAATCATACCATCATATTGGGAAATGCTACTCTCACCTGCCACCTCATGTCCATCTTGAAAAACGGCATGAAGGGTTAGAGCAGTCTCGCTGGCAGGATAAATCTTACCTGTAACATGGAAAAACTTCGTTAAAAGCTGCATAGCATTATAGGTAGACCCTTGCATTTCTGAGATTCCAGCGATAATCAGATTTCCAAGTGGGTGACCAGCTAAAGCTCCATCAGTTTGATCAAAACGATATTGGAAAACGCGTTCATAAAGTTTAGGCATATCACTCATAGCAACCAAAACATTACGCAAATCCCCTGGAGGAGTTAGTTTCATGATATTACGCAAATTTCCTGAAGAACCGCCATCATCAGCCACAGTTACAACAGCGGTGATATCAACATCTTTATGACGCAAACTACGAAGAATAACTGGAATACCAGTTCCCCCACCTATTACTGTAATTCTTGGTTTTTTCATGAACGATTCACCGTCTCCTTACGTCTATCCTTATCACGATGTGTTTCATTTACCGTCCAATCATTTTTCAAATCTTGAGCTAGACGATGCGCAAAAGCTACACTACGGTGTTGACCACCTGTACATCCAACAGCAATGGTAAGAACAGATTTACCTTCTTTTTGATAGCCTGGAAGAATTGGTTTAATGAGATGACTTAAATTCTTGTAAAAATCCTCTGATTCCTTATGAGTCATAACAAAATCATAAACTTCTTTGTCCAAGCCAGTGAGGTTACGAAGAGTAGGATCATAATATGGATTTGGCAAGAAACGTACATCAAATACCAAATCTGCATCCAATGGCAATCCATATTTAAATCCAAAACTCAAAACTTCAATACGGAAAGAAGATTGGTCTTGCTTAGATGAAAATTGTTCAGAAATTGCCTTACGAAGCTGACGTGGAGTTAGTTTAGTTGTATCCACCACGTTTTGACTCAAACTCTTAAGTGGCGATAAAAGTTCACGCTCTAGCTTAATTCCATCCAAAACACGTCCATCTGCCGCTAGTGGATGACTACGACGCGTCTCTTTATAACGTGAAACTAATTCACCATCAGTAGCATCTAAGAAAAGAATTTTGAAATTGAGTTCCTCATTGCTTTCCAACTGATCTAGAATATCGTTAATTTCGTCAAAGAAAACACGACTACGCATGTCTACAACAAGAGCAATCTTATCTGTCTCTTCACTGTGTTTCAACAACTCAATAACCTTTGGCACCAATGAAGGTGGAATATTATCAATAGTAAAATAACCAATGTCCTCAAACGATTGAATTGCTACAGTCTTACCTGCACCACTCATCCCTGTAACAACAACTAAATTAATTATCTTTGTCTTCATGAGTACCCCTTTCTAGCCTCATTACTTTCAAAATACGAATATCATCTGATATCTTCTCAACTTGTTGACTAACTGCCATTAGCATTTCTGTCTGCAATTTTTGAATAGTAAGCAAATCTGATTGGTCTTGTTGCACCAAGTGATCAATCTTTTCATGTAAAAGTCGGATTTCTTCCTTTGATTGTTTATCGACGTGATAGTCATTTCGTGCTTGCAATCGATCATAATCCGATGCTCGATTCTGACTCATCATAATCAGAGGTGCCTGAACTGCAGCCAGTGTAGATAAGACGAGATTCAACAGAATAAATGGGTACTTGTCAAAGGCAATACCAAAGGGTTGGACGACATTCAGCCCCATCCAAATCCCCATAAAAGCAATGAATGACAAGATAAAAATCCAAGATCCACCAAATCTGGCCACTTCATCCGCCACCTTTTGGCCAAAAGTAATTTGACTATCCAATTGTTCCTGGACATCCTTATCTTCGTATAGCAAACCCTTGGTCACATCATGAACTGTTTCACGCACATGCTTATTTTTCTCATTAGCATTTGCGATAACCTCGTCGAGAAAAACTAACCTATAATCTAAAAGACTGATATTACTTATAAAGTCATTCCCTTTTAAATCAGGGTAGTCTTTTCTTAGAAGGACCTGTAAACGACTATTAAGTCGTTCAAAATAAGAACCATCTGTCTCGTCGAACCAATCTTTAGAGATATAATCTTGAACTCTTTTTACCTTCATAGTTTCGCCTTCTTTCTAGGCTTTATTATACCACATTGAAGACTCAAACGTTCAATCAATAAAGTAAAAGAATCCAAGACTAATCTCGTGCTCCTCCTATATTGGGACAATATTTAAAATCTTATTATTGGTATTTTAATGTCCAGTAGTATGTAGCATCACCAGCGACAACGCAAGCAACTGCTGCTTGGGTAACATCTGGACTCATGAGAAGGTCATAAATACCACTGAACCATCAGATTCACGACGATAAACAATACCATCACTGTTATATCTTTGTGAAATATTTTCGGCATGTAGAAGAGTTGTGCTATTGTAAAAACCATCAGACCATGTAAGTTCTGGCAAACCTGCTGCTTTACGTTGTGCATTAATTTCGTTAAATACAGCCATCGCTGAATCAAAGTCAACATAGTCAGAATTTCCAGTTGGTTCTACATGGTAAATAAATTTAACATATCTAAATTCAACATCACTATATCATTTGTCGTCAACACCGCTCTTGAGATTAGTTATAATAAATAGTCACGTGCCCAAGCAATTCCCTTAAAAGCGTTAAAGTTGAATCGGCTGTTGAAGCTGTTTCTGAGGTTGTTTGAGCTTCAGAATCCGTGCTTAAATCTTTAAAAGTACCCACTTACCATTTGAATAAGAGTAATAATCGACATTATCTTTCAAATAATAGTGAATATCATTTTCATAACGGTAGTGAGGAGCGTTTTTTCAAAATCTCATAACCAATCATTAGTGTATTGTTAGAACATCATTATTGTTATTATAGTTGTCACCACGAACCCAGCGACCGTTATAGTTCACATAGTAGCTACTTCACTTAAGATGTGGTACAAGTATATCGATATGTACTTGATTCGTTATAATTGTTATAACCATAATCATAGTTATAGTTCGGATAGTAACGATACTGTCAATAATTATGTGTAAACACTCAAGTAGAGTTGAAGAATGTTAATCAAATAAGCTTTCAAGTGTGTCAGCACATTGGCCAAACCCTTTATGGATGCGTTGATTTTGCTTGAAATTATAATCTTCAAACAGGGTAACTGAATAACGTTCCAGAGCCTCCTCGTTAGGAAAAAGGACCTTCTTTTTCGTTTGACGTTTGATTTCTTTGTTAAGAGACTCACTGAGGTTTGTCGAATAAATACTATGCCAAATCTGGTAGGGAAACTGATAAAAAGTTAAAAGATTATCCGTATTCTCCAGACTTTCCATGACTTTCCTATACTTTGGTTTCCATTCAGCGATAAAGTTCTCTAAAGCTTGCACTGCCATTTCTAAATTTTCAGCACGATAAATCGTTTTAAATTGCTCCAGAATAACCGCTCTATCTGCTCGTTTCACTTTACTAGCTAGATTTCGACTAATATGAATTAAGCAACGTTGTTGTTTAGCTAATGGGTAAGCCTGATTGATAATCTGTTCAAGCCCCTTGAAGCCATCGGTCACTACAAGAGAAACCTGTTGGATTCCTTGGTTTTGAAGCTTGTCTAACAGGGTGGACCAAGAAGCATTGTTTTCATTTGGGGCGATTTCATATCCAAGAACAGCCTTCTGTCCTTCTGGTGTAATGCCAAGTGCGATATGAATACATTCTTTACTAACGGTTCCACGTCTTAAGGGGAGATAGGTTCCGTCAAGAAATAAAACAGAGTAATTGGCTTCTAAGCTTCGCTCATGAAAAGTAGCGACATTCTCCTGAGTTGCTTTTGAGATATTAGAAATTGTGGCAGGACTATAGTGATGACCATACATTCGCTCGATGATATCACTAATTTCTCGAGTCGTTACACCGGTTTGATAGAGTTTGATAACCATCTCTTCCAAGTGGTCATCTCGACGTCCATAAGCGGGAAGCAAAGCTGGACTAAAGTTCCCATTACGATCTCTAGGAATACTCAACTGAACAGTCCCATATTTGGTTTCGAATTTCCGTGCATAGCTTCCGTTACGACTATTCCCAGAATTATAGCCTAATTTCTCGTAAGGTTCATATCCTAAAAAGGCTGATAACTCTGCTTGAAGCAGATCATTCATAGCTGTTTCAAGAGAAGTACGGAAAAATTCATCAATATCTTGCTTTTGGGCTAGGAAGTTTAGTAGTTCTGTGGTAAACTGAGTCATAGGAATAAATCTCTTTCTAGTAATGTTTTGCAACTCTACTATAACGGATTTATTCCTTTTTGTGTTTACACAACTTATTTTACACTACCTCTAATAACAAATACATTGATATTTCAAACAGTATAACAAACGGAACAGTTCCATGGCAATTATTTGGTTACGACTATAAAAATCAAGACTTGGCTAGGGTAATTGATCTTTCAAAAGAACTGTTTATTTCTAAAGTGGGAAAATGGGAGACATACTCATACTTGATTCTTTCAATAAATATTTAGAAACACTTCCAAGGGATAGAAACTATCCTTCAACACCATTTGACAAACTTCCAAAAAATAGCCTCAGTTGAAGCAACTGTGACTAAAAACCAAAAATTTGTCCCTCTTTCTACTATAGTAAAGGATTGTTTAGGCTATCATCCAAATTGTACAGCAGAACAAATTCCATTGATGCCAAGAAAACTGTCCCTCGCAGTAGTGCTCCAAATGTTTTTTAAATCATTTTGTGAATTTCGTTAATGAAAAACTCTAAAATTTTACTGACAGAAAACTAGTCAGTAAATTAACTCACAAAAAAAGCCGTCAGTTTACTGACAGCTTTTTTATTATCCTTTAGATTTTACAATTGCAAGTAAAATTGCACCTGTTACGAACAGAACAATTCCAATTCCAACATAAACCAATTCTTTTTTGGTTTTCTTTTCACCAAGGAAGAGAATTCCTCCAATAATTGAAATGATAACACCTAATTGTGAGAATGAAAAGGCAATTGCGTTACCAGCAGCGCTTGCAGCCATAAGCATAAAGATATTACCTACACCAAACATTACTCCATCAATCATATTTAGATAAACATATTTTTCCATTTTAATTTTGAAACGACCCATCACAAGTGCTCCAAAGATCATTCCAACTGACATTGGCAAGATAATTGTCAGTGTATCAAAATGAACATTGAACCAAAGTACTGCTAAGTTATTAAAAAGAATAACATAGAGAACATATCCCAAAGTTGAGTAAGTTAAAGCAATCAATCCTTTAGTATAATTACGTCCTTCTTCAACAACTGCATTTTCTGGGTCACGTTTAGCTGAGAAATAGAACCCAACTACCAAAACAGCCATCGCAATAAATCCGATAATAAATTGAATTTGTTTTGTCCATTCGTGGAAAGCAAAAACCCCAAGCAATACACCAAATACTAATTGACTTCCTGCTGAAAGTGGACTCGCTACTGAAACACCCATGTATTTCATTGAATTAAACTGACCAAATTGTCCAATTGCCCAAAACAATCCACCAATAAATCCAATTAAGAAAATTTGCCATGTCAACGTTGGCATGCGGAATAAGGAAACAATAAGTGCAACAACAAAAGCGCCCAAAGTCATTCCCAGTGTTTGTTGATTAGGATCACCACCAAATTTATTAGCTACCAATCCGACAGCACCCCAAGCAAAAATTGGAACAAGCGCGAAAAGAACTCCTTGCATGTTTATATTTACCTCTTTAAAATAATTTTTTACCTAAAAAATTAAGCATACCTCTATATTACTCTTATTTCGGGAAAAAACAAGAGATAAAAAAATACACAAGAACCATAACTGTGGTTCTACGTCAACTGGTGTTGAATAATAAATTTATCATTTGAGGCGGTTCTCCATTTGGGGAGCCGTCTTTGTCATGTTATGGCGTGATTTGGTAGATTCGTTTGAAGAAGTTCAGCTGATTCTTGAAGCAAAAACAGGATCGTTTGAATGACTTGATGAGGAGGTTAATCCCTTCGATTGGACCGTTGGAATAAGGGCTGGTGACAGCGGCGAGAACAGCGACTTTGTGTCGCTTAAGCGTCGCGATCGTCATGTCCATTGCCGTACCGTTTGACTCGTAAGTAGCTAACAGGTTTGCCAGTTACGCGGGATGTTTATTCACCATCTAAGCATCATGAAGCGATAAGTAGGTTTCGTAGGTTTGTTTGAGCTTGGGCTCAGTATCAAGTGCGATATCGATGACCCTCGATTTCGTGAATATGGCATTGCGCCAAAAACTAAATCGGAAGATTCTTTCTTGTCGCATTGTTTGTACCATACCAAAGAGAGTGGCCGCGTGGCCATTACCCTCCCACACGGTGTCTTGTTTAGAGGCGCTGCGGAAGGACGGATTCGAAAAGCTTTGATTGATAAACATCAAATTGAATCGGTAATTGGTTTTCCAGATAAACTCTTTTTGAACACAGGCATTCCCGTTTGTGTCTTAATTCTTAAAAAGAATCGAGCAAACTCAGATATTCTTTTTGTGGACGCAAGTCAAGGCTTTGAAAAGATGAAGAATCAAAAGCAATTACGCCCAGAAGATATTTACAAGATCACTGAAACAGTCATTCATCGCAAGGCGGTTGATAAATATAGCCACTTAGCAACGCTTGAGGAAGTCATTGAGAATGATTACAACTTAAATATTCCGCGTTATATGGATACCTTTGAAGAGGAAGAACCGATTTGACTTAGTGGATATTCAAGGTCAAATAGATGAAGTAGACGCAGAGATTGCGAAAGCTAATCAAACCTTAGCAAACCACTTTAAGGAACTGGGAGTGTCGAAATGAAGGAAAAAGTACAGGCTCCAGAATTAAGATTTGATGGTTTTACGGATGATTGGGAACAGCGTAAGTTTGCTGATTTTATTGATGTTAAGTCTGGAAAAGACTACAAACATCTGAATGCGGGATCAATACCTGTCTATGGAACTGGTGGATATATGCTAAGTGTAGATAGAGCGCTATCAGATATAGATGCCATTGGGTTCGGAAGGAAAGGGACAATTGATAAGCCTTATTTATTAAAAGCGCCTTTTTGGACTGTCGATACCTTGTTTTATGCTGTTCCTAAACAAAATATTGACCTTCAATTTTCACTATCTATTTTTTAAAAAAAAATTGGAAAAAATTTGATGAATCTACTGGTGTACCTAGTTTATCGAAAACTGTAATTAATAGTGTGGGTGCTTTTGTTCCCAGTTATGAAGAACAACAAAAAATAGGTTCATTCTTCAAACAGTTAGATGATACTATCGCTCTCCATCAACGTAAGTTAGATTTGTTGAAAGAACAGAAAAAGGCTTTTTACAAAAGATGTTTGTTTAGGGTCTATAATTAGATAATAACCCCTAAGAAATCAAATAAGCTTTCAAGTGTGTCAGCACATTGGCCAAATCCTTTATGGATGCG
This sequence comes from Streptococcus thermophilus, assembly GCF_010120595.1. Taxonomy (NCBI): domain Bacteria; kingdom Bacillati; phylum Bacillota; class Bacilli; order Lactobacillales; family Streptococcaceae; genus Streptococcus; species Streptococcus thermophilus. The sequence continues at coordinate 1,304,225 of NZ_CP038020.1, read as the reverse complement.
TTGATTTTGCTTGAAATTATAATCTTCAAACAGGGTAACTAAATAACGTTCCAGAGCCTCCTCGTTAGGAAAAAGAACCTTCTTTTTCGTTTGACGTTTGATTTCTTAGTTAAGAGACTCAATGAGGTTTGTCGAATAAATGCTATGCCAAATCTGGTAGGGAAACTGATAAAAAGTTAAAAGATTATCCGTATTCTCCAGACTTTCCATGACTTTCCTATACTTTGGTTTCCATTCAGCGATAAAGTTCTCTAAAGCTTGCACTGCCATTTCTAAATTTTCAGCACGATAAATCGTTTTAAATTGCTCCAGAATAACCGCTCTATCTGCTCGTTTCACTTTACTAGCTAGATTTCGACTAATATGAATTAAGCAACGTTGTTGTTTAGCTAATGGGTAAGCCTGATTGATAATCTCTTCAAGCCCCTTGAAGCCATCGGTCACTACAAGAGAAACCTGTTGGATTCCTTGGTTTTGAAGCTTGTCTAACAGGGTGGACCAAGAAGCATTGTTTTCATTTGGGGCGATTTCATATCCAAGAACAGCCTTCTGTCCTTCTGGTGTAATGCCAAGTGCGATATGAATACATTCTTTACTAACGGTTCCACGTCTTAAGGGAAGATAGGTTCCGTCAAGAAATAAAACAGAGTAATTGGCTTCTAAGCTTCGCTCATGAAAAGTAGCGACATTCTCCTGAGTTGCTTTTGAGATATTAGAAATTGTGGCAGGACTATAGTGATGACCATACATTCGCTCGATGATATCACTAATTTCTCGAGTCGTTACACGGGTTTGATAGAGTTTGATAACCATCTCTTCCAAGTGGTCATCTCGACGTCCATAAGCGGGAAGCAAAGCTGGACTAAAGTTCCCATTACGATCTCTAGGAATACTCAACTGAACAGTCCCATATTTGGTTTCGAATTTCCGTGCATAGCTTCCGTTACGACTATTCCCAGAATTATAGCCTAATTTATCGTAAGGTTCATACCCTAAAAAGGCTGATAACTCTGCTTGAAGCAGATCATTCATAGCTGTTTCAAGAGAAGTACGGAAAAATTCATCAATATCTTGCTTTTGGGCTAGGAAGTTAAGTAGTTCTGTGGTAAACTGAGTCATAGGAATAAATCTCTTTCTAGTAATGTTTTGCAACTCTACTATAACGGATTTATTCCTTTTTTGTGTTTACACAACTTATTTTACACTACCATAGTAACCTTTATATCCATAGTAGTTATACCCTGAATAATATTTATTATACTATGGATTATAAGTATAGTTTTAAGAATATCCACGACCATAATAACTATAAGCCTTACAAGCAATCGCTTATAATTTGATTTACAACTTTATTGTAAGAAATAAAACTTCTATTATCAAACTATTTTGACGATAGAAGTTTCTAATATCTAACCAATATAATGTTAAAAGGGTCTTTACTTTCGGTACCACCTAATCTATTTTTTGACAAGAAAAAAGTCCATTATTCTCATAAGGACTTTCATCATTAGATTAACGATTATCAATGTTTTCAGGATATAGATCATGATTAAAAAGACGTTGCTCGGCCATATTTTCATATTTTGTTTTTGGACGACCATAGTTGTAATAGGGGTCAATTGAAATACCACCACGAGGAGTAAATTTACCCCAAACCTCAAGGTAACGAGGGTTCAAAAGCTCCACTAAATCTTTACCAATGGTATTAATACAGTTTTCGTGAAAATCACCATGGTTACGATAGCTAAAGAGATAAAGCTTTAGAGATTTAGACTCCACACAAAGCTGGTCTGGAATATAAGAGATATAGATGCTAGCGAAATCTGGTTGCCCAGTAATAGGACAAAGTGACGTAAATTCTGGACAGTTAAATTTGATAAAATAATCATTATCAGCATGACGATTATCAAAAGATTCCAAAACTTGTGGAGAGTATTCAAAAATATAAGGTGTCTCATTACTCCCAAGGAGAGTGAGATTTTTCATTTCTTCTTGTTGTGACATTTTTTCTTCCTTTATTATTAATTATTATTAATTTGTTGGACCATAATATGGTCAATTTACACTTTAATATTCTATATATTTTACTTAAAAAACAATAATATTTTCAATTCTAATCTAAATTATTGAAGATTAGACACCACGTTCATTAGCATAGAGTAGTGTATGAAGCTGAGGGAGGACACGGACGTTCCTCCACGAATCATCTGCGGCTATTGTCTCCCAGAGTTCTTTGAGACGATCTAATTGATGCTGGACAATATTTCCTTCTGCTTTAGGTTCTGGATTACCAGCTGAGAGAAACATAACATCTGGTTGATACCGCTCTTGAATCATCTTAGCAAAGGCCAAATCAGCATCATCAAAGACAGGGACCTTAAAAGTAAGCTTATCAGGATCCAGCTGGGAAACAATAAAATCAAGTGTCTCCATATTGACTTCCATCTTAGATGATGGTGGTTTAGGACTTAAGGTTACTTGATCAATCTCCCTTAGCCACTCCTGCCAACGAGACCCTTGTGTTTCAACAGCCAAGGTCACGTCTCTTGCCTTGAGTTTTGAAACAAGCTCAGCCATATTAGCCGCTAAAAGAGCTGGATTCCCTCCAGATAAGGTTACATAGTCATAAGTTCCAAGAGCATCTAGAGCTTCAATAACTTCATCAGCTGTCATTCGTGTTGGTTTTTCTGAACCATCCCAAGTGAAAGCAGAATCACACCAATCACAGTGATAATCACATCCTGCAGTTCTTACAAACATGGTCTTTTGCCCAATAGCTCTACCTTCACCTTGAAAGGTCGGCCCAAAAATTTCAAGGACTGGTAATTTTAGTACTCGTTCTCTAGTCATCTAACCACTCCCGTCTAAACTCCGCAAAAGCTGTCGGTGTCTCATATAGCCGTACATACTCCAAACGAAGTTCACGCTCCTCCGAAAGATATTCACTAGTCGTCTGGAATATCCAGAAAACCATATTTTCTGCAGTCGTGTTCATATAAGGCAAAGACTCATTGAGATAACGGTGATCCAGATAAGGTTCCAAATGATTTTTGTAAATATTCTTAAGGTCACCAAAATCATAAGTCATACCACGCTCATCCAAGTAACCACTTACTGCAATCTGAAGGTGATAAGTATGGCCATGAAGGGACTTACACTTTCCCTCATAATTAAAGAGATGGTGGGCAGCATCAAAAGTAAACTCTTTAGACACCATTGTACGGTGAAGATTATACACTAGTGACTCACCCGTTTCAGTCTTGATTTCTTTCGGTGCAAAAAACATTAAGCATCTCCTTTTTCTGCAAGATATTTTTCAAGACCTTTTTGACGCAAGTGGCAGGCAGGGCAATCACCACATCCTGTCCCTATAATACCGTTATAGCAAGTCAGCGTTTTTTCACGAACGTAGTCAAAAGCTCCAAGTTGGTCAGCCAAAGCCCAAGTCTCAGCCTTATCTAACCACATAAGAGGAGTCTGAATAACAAAGTCATAGGCCATAGCAAGGTTGAGTGTGACATTAAGTGATTTGACAAAAACATCACGACAGTCTGGATAACCAGAAAAGTCTGTCTCACAAACACCCGTAACAATGTCAGTGATACCACGTTGCTTGGCTAGAACAGCTGCAAAAGAAAGGAAGAGATGATTACGCCCATCTACAAAAGTATTAGGAACTTCACCTTCTTCTGCCTCAATGTCAATATCAGATGTTAAGGCATTTTCAGTAATTTGACCAAGCAAAGACATATCCAAAAAATGGTGTTTAAGCCCTTGCTCTTGCGCAATCTCTTTAGCTACTTCAATTTCCAAGCTATGACGTTGCCCGTAAGCAAAAGTAACTAATTCAACTATTTCATAATGTTTTAGAGCCCAAAATAGGCAAGTAGTAGAATCTTGACCGCCACTAAAGACGATCAAAGCTGATTGACGTTTCATAATATTCCTCTTTATTCGTGATGTCTGGGACACATAAAAAGGCTCCTTGGAAGAGCCCAAAAAACGCCAGTAATGGTTTTTTTTAGCGATGGTGTCTCCCAAACATCGAAAATGATTTATCTTTAACAGTGTATCATAGTTAAGAAAAAAAGAAAAGAGCCTAGGCTCTCTTCCTTAGTCAATCTCAGCAATAACTTCGACTTCAATTTTAACATCTTTCGGCAGGCGTGCTACTTCTACCGCAGAACGTGCAGGGAAGTCAGCTTTAAATGCAGTCGCATAAACCTCATTAAAAGGAACAAAATCATTGATATCGCTAAGGAAACAAGTTGTTTTGACAACATGGTCAAAGTCTGTTCCAGCTTCCGCCAAAATAGCACCAACATTTTTAAGGACTTGTTCTGTCTGTTCTTGAATGGTTTCACCAATGATTTCACCTGTTTCTGGTGACAATGGTACTTGACCAGAAGCAAATAAAAGATTTCCTACGATTTTACCTTGAACATAAGGTCCAATCGCTGCCGGTGCTTTATCAGTATGAATAGTTTTTGCCATGATAGTTCTCCTTTGACTAGTATGTTATTATTATAGCAAAATATTCAGAAAATTGAAACATATATTTTCAAAAAGAAAAGAATTACGGCTCTATAATTTCTGTAGTGGGTAAAACCACTGTAGAGATTATAGAGCTTTTTAAGTATACACAAAAAGTCCCATAAGAACTATAATGAAGAGCGACAAAACCATCATTAGGAAGAACTTATGAGACTTATTAAGAATACCACAGAATTAATCGGAATTAAAAACCCTAACATCATTATTTCTCTTGTTTTTGAAAACGGATACTCATATCGAGGTTCAAGCAAAACTGGATTATCCTGTATACGAAACTACTTTTTGAAGTATCCATTGAAAGTACGCCAAAAGGTAAGGTTTATCACGATGGACATGTCAGGATCTTATATGCCACTAGTTCGAAGACTTTTTCTAAATGCCCAAATTATTATTGATTGTTTCCACATCATCCAGCAGCTTGATCGAGCCTTTTTAAAGACAAGAATTGCCATTATGAACCAGTTTAATAAGAATTCACTACCTTATTGAGATTTAAAAAATCACTGGCGACTTTTTCAAAAGGACAGTCGTAAGCTATCTCTCAACTCCTTCTATTCAAAAACCTTCAGACAAACTTTAGTACCACATGAAATCATTGAGAAGACATTGGTCTTTTCAGAAGAGATCGCTAATGCCTACAAACTTTATCAGCTTTTACTTTTTCACTTTCAGGAAAAAAGAGTAGATGAGTTTTTTGAGCTCATTCAAGAAAACTTAAACGTCGTCAATCATTACCTTCGAACGGTCTTTAGGACTTTTCTTAGACACAAACAATACATCAAGAATGCACTAGAAACAGACTATTCAAACGCAAAACTCGAAGCGACTAACAAGTTGATTAAAGACATCAAACGATTGGGCTTTGGTTTTAGAAACTTCATCAACTTTAAGAAACGTGTCTTCATCACTCTGAACATACAAAAAGAGAAAACCTATCCGGTCCTCTCTAGATGTTAGCTTTTCGTCACCCACTACAAGTTGACAAAGAGCCAGAATTATCTCCAGACTAATACTTCTCTTATTATTTCATATACTTTTTGACATAGCTATAGTAGTCTAGTTTTTTCTTTTTATTGAGTGCGAAGAGCATTTGTCCTTTAAAAGGTTCTTTGGCATCACTAGGTTCTAAAAAGAGAGCAATCTCTTTAGATTTCGTCGGAAAGAAGACTGTATAAGATGTTTCTTTTCCCTGATCTTTTACTTTAAGAGAATAATAGGTATAGTTATCTTTAGACTTAGGACCATCTACTATGCAGTTATAATCCTGCTCACCAATCGTTACTTTATCTTTCTTAAAAATGATCTTATAATCTTTTTTAAGAGCATCCTGAGCTTTCCACTCTCCTTGTAAAGAGGGAGTAGATTTGCTACAAGCAGCCATTAAAACCAAACAAAGTAAAGCTGACAAGCCGAGTGACCATCTTTTCATACACTTGCACTCCTAGAAAGTGACTTATGGTTTGATACGGTGCAACATACGTGGGAATGGAATAGCTTCACGGATGTGTTTTGTGCCAGCTACGAAAGTAACCATACGTTCAATACCGATACCAAAACCACCGTGTGGTACCGAACCATATTTACGAAGGTCAAGGTAGAATTCGTATTCTGAACGATCCATTCCGAGTTCTTCCATTTTTGCTACAAGGGCATCGTAATCATCTTCACGCATTGAACCACCAATGATTTCACCATAACCTTCTGGAGCCAAAAGGTCTGCACAAAGAACGCGCTCTGGATTACCAGGAACAGGTTTCATGTAGAAGGCCTTAAAGCTTGCTGGGTAATTAACGACGAATGTTGGAACACCAAAATAGTTTGAAATCCAAGTTTCGTGCGGTGAACCGAAGTCATCCCCATGTTCGAGGTGCTCGTAATCTGTATCTTCATCATTTTCATGGGCTTGAAGAAGATCAATTGCTTCATCATAAGATACACGTTTGAATGGCTCAGCAATGTATTTCTTAAGAAGATCTACGTCACGTTCAAGAATTTCAAGAGCTTGTGGTGCACGATCAATAGCACCTTGGATAAGAGCTTTGACATATGCTTCTTGCAAGTCAAGAGACTCATCATGTGACAAGAATGAATACTCAGCATCCATCATCCAAAACTCAGTCAAGTGACGACGTGTTTTTGATTTTTCAGCACGGAAAACAGGACCAAAGTCGAAGACACGACCAAGAGCCATAGCACCAGCCTCAAGATAAAGCTGACCAGATTGGCTCAAGAAAGCAGGTGTACCAAAGTAGTCTGTCTCAAACAATTCTGTTGAATCTTCAGCAGCATTACTAGACAAGATAGGACTATCAAATTTGATGAAGCCATTTTTATCAAAGAAATCATAAGTTGCATAGATAATGGCATTACGAATTTGTTGGATAGCCATTTGCTTACGTGAACGCAACCAGAGGTGACGATTATCCATCAAAAAGTCAGTACCGTGTTCTTTTGGAGTAATTGGGTAGTTTTGAGACTCACCGATAACTTCGATATCAGTAATATCCAATTCATAACCAAATTTTGAACGTTCATCTTCTTTGACCATCCCAGTTACGTAGATAGATGTTTCTTGGCTAAGGTGTTTGATAGTATCAAATTTTTCAAGACCTTCTTCTTCACCAAATTTTTCGATAAAGTTTGGTTTGAAAGCAACCCCTTGGAAAAAGGCTGTTCCATCACGCAATTGCAAGAAAGCAATTTTACCTTTTCCTGATTTGTTAGCAACCCAAGCTCCGATAGTGATTTCTTCACCGATGTGTTTAGGTACATCAATAATTGAAACTAATTGTCTAGACATGTAATTACTTCTCTTTTCTTTTAAACTATATTATATTTATTTTTCCATAAAAGCTTTGATACGACGAACAGCCTCTTTCAGAATATCCAAATCTGTAGCGTAGCTAAGACGAATATTTTCAGGAGCACCAAATCCCGCACCTGTCACTAAAGCCACCTCTGCCTCTTCAAGGATGGCATTGGTAAAATCATTGACATCTGTATAGCCTTTGATTTCCATAGCTTTTTTTACATTAGGAAAAAGGTAAAAGGCACCTTGAGGTTTGATAACTTCAAATCCAGGTACTTCAGCCAAGAGTGGATAAATCGTATTCAAACGTTCTTCAAAGGCTTTACGCATCTCTTCGATAGAAGACTGATCACCGGTTAAAGCTTCAATAGCAGCGTATTGAGAAACTGACGTAAGATTTGATGTCGTTTGACTGATAATCTTCGCCATTCCTGAGATAATTTCTGGTTCTCCGACAGCAAATCCCACACGCCATCCTGTCATTGCATATGTCTTAGAAACGCCATTAATAACAATTGTTTGCTTACGAATAGCATCTGACAAGCTTGAAATTGGTGTGAAAGTATTGCCATTGTAGACCAATCGACCATAAATGTCATCGGCTAAAATCAAAATATCATGCTCAACTGCCCAGTCGCCAATTGATTGCAATTCTTCTTTACTATAAATCATTCCGGTTGGATTTGATGGAGAATTAAGCAAGACAACCTTGGTTTTTTCAGTACGAGCTGCTTCAAGTTGCTCAACTGTAGCTTTAAAGTGATTTGCTTCAGTCGTTTGAAAAGTAACTGGAACACCTTCAACCATTTTAACTTGGTCTACGTAAGAAACCCAGTAAGGTGTTGGAATAATGACTTCATCACCAGGATTGATAACCGTAGCAAAGAAGGCATACAAGATAAACTTAGCACCTGTGCCAACAACAATCTCGCTATGTTTCACAGTATAGCCATAGAAATTTTCCATATAAGTGCTAACAGCATCTTTGAGTTCTGGAAGCCCAGAAGCCACGGTATAAAAACTTGCTTTCCCATTTTCAATAGATGCAATCGCAGCATCTTGAATATTCTTAGGTGTAACAAAATCTGGCTCACCAAGTGTTAAACTCAAGATATCACGTCCCTTAGCTTTAAGAGCTTTAGCACGCGCACTGGCAGCTAAAGTAACACTTTCTTCCATTTGTAATACACGATTTGATAATTTTGTCATTTCATTATAGTCCTTCTACTTTAATAACCTGACCTGAGATAAAATCAACCAGGTAATACCGGGTCCCTGACTTCACTTCCCAAATAGGAGTTTTGCCATATTTTCCTAGGTGTACATAGGCTATGTCCTTGGCACCATAGGCTTTAGCTGCTTTTTTAGCCACTGACTTACTTATACCATCAGATTGCTTATAGATATCGACCACACCTGAATCCTCATTGACGATAAGAGCTAATTTTTCACCCTTACTTGACTGTCCAAGAAGGCCATAATAGGTAGCCTTACCGTTGTAGATATTAAATTCAGAAACAGTATGAATATCTGCTTTGGTCTTAGCTATGGCAATCACTTGCTTCTCAGCATCGACATAGGGCTTTACCGCAACAACTAGCATTGCTGTAATGGATAGAATTACAGTCACAACGAGAACAATCATTCCAAAAATAAGCTGTTGCTTTTTTGTCCACGGTTGTCGATGTTTACGCATAATGCCTCCTAAAAAAGTTTCTGAGTTTATTATATCAGAAAAAGAGAAATCTTTATATAGCTATATCACTAGTAATAACTATCTTTTTATGACTCAGGAAATGCGTAGAAACTCTGTCGTCTTAGAAAATCTTTGACTAAAAAATTAACACTCTTTTTCTAAGAATTCTTGAATGTCCTCTTTTAGCTGCTTAAATGGTGCATGTCTAAGGGTGACTTCTTGTGATACTTCCTTTATGAACAGTTTTCCATAGCTCTTAACTAGGGGACGATTATCCATTAAAAGAATAGCTGATCGCTGTTCTGGTCTTCTTTGGGCACGTCCAATAGCCTGTTTGAAACGTAAAACCATCATCGGGAGACTGTAACTATCAAAAGTACTTTTTCCTTGCTTAGAGAACAAAGACTCTATTTTTTGATAGAAAGGATCTTTAGGATTGTCAAAAGGAAGACGTGTGATAACCTCGATCACCTTATCTTGTTGAGCAAAATCAGCACCCTCCCAGAACGATCCCATACCAAGTAAGAGATTAGTCTCACCTCTATCGAAACGTTTTTTGATGTTAAAGGCTGTCCCATTTTTCTCTTGAGTCAAGTGATGAACTTCCCTATGATCTAACAAATCAGAAACAGCTATCATACTCTTTCGAGATGTAAATAATACAAAAATAGGATATCCCATTGCAGATAGTTTCTGGAGTCGCTTTGCAATCGCTTCTCCATATTCTTCTTCAGAAGAAACGCCAATCATAGGCATGGTTTGGTCAATCCAGATAGATTGATTTCGCAAACCATCCATTGGAAGGCTTACTTTATGTACCTGACTTAGTCCTAATAAATCAGCTACATCGACATCTGGACCAATATCAATTGTTGCTGAAACGATTATCACTTTTTGAGCACTTGGGAGATAATCAGATAATTTCAATAGCTCCTGACGTGAAGCATTTAAATATGTAACGCGATGTTCCTGATAATAGTCTGTTTCAAGCCAAAATTGACTATAATGCGGTGTGTTCAATGATGACACCATCTCCATCACATCACTCTCACCTTCAAGTTCAGAAATGGTTTGAAGCAAACGATTTAATTGCTGCCGATTATACTGCTTCTGAGGGAATTGTTGATGCTCTTGAATTAAATGTCTCACTTCAAACTGCAAATTTTCAAGCAAACGCTGTTGTAACAAAGTCTGATTACCGCTATCAAGAATACGATGAATATGTTGCAAAAGAGTAGTAAGATTGACTTGATAACGTGAAAACTGTTCCAAAGCCAGAACCATCTTTTGTCCTTCATCAATCACAAGAGTCTTTCCTCGAACAAAATCATGGTCATCTTCCATACGTGTCAATAGATAAGCATGATTGGTTACAACCACTCTAGCTTCTTGACTTTTTTGACAAGACTGCTTCCAAAAATCGTACTCTACAAAAAGACTATCTGCCTTTAGCTTACCATCATGTTTGATTTCATCAAAATAAGCCATGTAGCGTTGTTTCTGTTTAATTTCGTCAAGATCACCAGTTTCGGTTTCAGTCAACCAAACTAAAAGTTGCATTTTATAACGATTAATCAAGCGGTTACTATCCTGACGAAACAAGGTCTGGTAAAAGGCATCTAATTTGATGTAGTTATGTGGTCCTTTTAGACTATGAAAGTTAATGTTAAAGACTTTTGCTAAGGCCTTGGCCTCCTGACTCATAATCTGATTTTGAAGAAGCTTTGTTGGAACAGATACTACTACTTTATCGACATCGGCTTGTGCTAACAAAGGGATCAGGTAGCCATAGGTTTTCCCGATTCCAGTTTGAGCTTGGATCATTGAAATATCAATATTGTCAAATTCCCTCCTCACTGTCTTCGCAAATTCCTCTTGTTTAGCTCTTGATTCTAAACCTAAGAGAGCAATATTAGTTTCAAAATCTTGAGAAAGCTTACGTTCCGACATGTAAGTCAAAGGTCTACGAAGTACGATACCAGATTCCTCAAGCATGATATATTCCTTTGAAAGGCTGTTAGTTTTACCTTTTATGGCATCACGAATAGCCAATTCAGACTCAAAAAGTAAATTATCAGAAAATGTCAAAAGCATATCAATGGTCTGTCTAGGTAAGCTAGCAATCTTATCCATCAAATGAAACAAAAGCTTCCCTGTAGCTCTCGCATCTTCAATTGCCGTATGAGCTTGAGCTAAGTCAAGATTTAAGACTCGTGATAAATAAGAAAGATTATATTGTTCTAGCGTCGGATAAAAGACCTGAGCTAATTCGACTGTATCAACACGAGGCGTCCTTAGTTCGAAGCCCTCCATAAAAAGTGCCTCTGCAAGCAAGTTTGCATCAAATTTTACATTATGGGCAACAAAAATACAATCCTCAATCAGTTCAAAAATGGTTCTAGCAATTTCTGAGAAATCTGGTGCCTGAGACAACTGTTGATCAGTAATTCCTGTTAAGTGAACAATATGATTATCAAGTTTTTGGTGGGGATTAACGTCACTCGCAAATTCGTCAATTACCCTACCATTTTGCATGATAACAATTCCCACCTGTATTATACAAGCCGTTGATGAAGCCGATGTAGCTTCCAAATCAACAATGGCATATTTATTCGTGCTTTTTTCACTCATAACAACCTTATTATAGCATATCCAGGACACCAAAAAAAGACAAAGCCATCATTCTGATATTGGAAAAAGCCTGAATTTCGTGCTAAACTAGAGCTATGAAAATAAAACGAATTTTAAATCCTGTTGCCCAGGAAAACACCTATATTTTAGAAAACGAATCAGCCAGCTTAGTCATTGATCCAGGAAGCAACACTTCAAGTATCTTAGCTAAACTCGAGGCAATTGCTAAACCTGTTGCTGCCATCCTCTTGACCCACACGCACTATGACCACATTATGAGCGTTGAAGCTGTCCGTCAAGCTTATAACCACCCGCCTGTCTATGTCGCAGAAGCCGAGAAAGACTGGTTAATGAATCCCGTCCATAATTTGTCTGGTCTTCCACGTCATGATGATATGGAGGATGTTATTGTCAATCCTGCTGACTACTATTTTGATTTTATCAAGGACTATAACATCGGCAACTTCCAGTTTAAAGTTGTTCCAACTCCTGGACATTCTATCGGTGGAGTTTCCTTTATCTTTGAAAAAGAAGAAACTGTTTTTTCTGGTGATGCCCTTTTTAAAGAAGCAGTTGGGCGATGGGACCTTCCTACAGGTAATCACGACCAGTTACTTTCTAGCATTCAAGATCAACTTCTCACTCTTCCTAACCACTATCGTGTTTTTCCGGGCCACGGATGGGACACAACTATCGGTCACGAAAAAATCTTTAACCCACATTTTTCATAAAAAGAAAAGCCCATCACTGCTGTTCTCATTTTGGCAAAGTTGGGCTTTTTGAGTACAAAAAAGAAGACCCGAGGGCCTTCTCATCAGAAACTCTTTTGAGCTCCTATTTAGATTTGATATAGTTAACACCATCTGCTTTAGGTGCAACGGATTTACCGAAGAATGCAGCTAAAACAATAGTTGTCAAAATATACGGTGCAATTTGCAAATAGACGTTTGGTACATGTGAAATAACAGGTAACTGTTTTCCGATGATTGCCAATGATTGTGACAAACCGAAGAACAAACTTGAGAGCATAGCTCCAACTGGATTCCAACGACCAAAAATCATAGCAGCCAAAGCAATGAAACCAGGACCAGCAATAGTGGTAACAGCAAAATTGTTTGAAATCGATTGGGCGTAAACCGCACCACCGACACCACCAAGGAAACCAGAAATCATAACACCGTAGTAACGCATACGATAAACGTTAATCCCAAGTGTATCTGCAGCCTGTGGGTGTTCACCAACTGAACGAAGACGCAAACCAAAGCGTGTCTTGAAGATTATCCACCATGACACTACTGAAACTAAAATGGCTACATAAGCAATCAAAGAAACATTAGTAAAGAAAATCTTACCCAAGACAGGAATGTTACTCAAGATAGGGAAGGAAACGGTTTTAAAGTTATGACTGATAGCTGGTGTTTGACCTGCACCGTAAATAACACGTGTCAAGAAGACAGCCAAAGACGGTGCAATCAGGTTCAAAACTGTACCTGAGACAACATGGTCCGCACGAAAGTTAACTGTCGCAGCAGCATGGAGCAAGGAATAAAGAAGCCCAATAAATCCTGCTACCAAGGCCGCAATCCAAGGTGTTGCATTGCCAAAACTATCCGCAAAATTTAAGTTAAAGAGAACACCTGCGAAGGCCCCAATAACCATGATTCCTTCAAGTCCGACGTTTACGATACCCCCTCGTTCAGAGAAAGTACCACCGATACTCGTGAAAATCAGCGGTGCTGAATATTTCAGCATAGAGGCAACAATTAAGGATAAGATTGTAATAAAGTCCATATTAGTTTTGTCCTCCTTTAGCTTTCACTGATTTATGACGAGGGCGAATCCAATATTTAATAATGTAGTTGGCACCAACGAAAAAGATAATCAAAGCTGATACAACATCAATAATTTCTGATGGCACACCAATCATACCAGTTTTACCAACAGACAAGACACCATAGAGAAGAGCTGCAAATGGAATACCAATTGGTGAATTGGCTGCTAAGAGGGAAACGGCCATACCATTCCAACCGATAGCTAATGAAGAATTTTGTACAAAGGCATTTTGGAAAGTCCCAAGTCCTTCTACTGTTCCTCCAAGACCACAGAGTGCACCTGAAATAATCATAGACATGATAATCACTCGTTTTGATGAGATTCCGGCGTACTCAGACGCATTTGGATTAAAACCAACAGATGTAATTTCAAACCCTGTTGTTGTTTTCTTAAGCATGAACCAAACTAGGAATACAGCTACAATAGCAAGAAAGAAACCAATATTGAAACGTGATCCATCTGTTAAAGAAGACAGAAAATCTGTTTGGTAACTTGCGGAAGCTGAAACCCTGTTAGAGGCTTCTGATGAACGTAACATATCAGCTGTGAAACCAAAACGGACAATATTGTTAGCAACATACAAAATGATATAGTTCATCATGATGGTAACGATAACCTCGCTTGTTCCAAGGTAGGCACGAAGAATACCTGGAACAGCACCAGTGATACCACCGGCAACTAGACCAATAATGACAGTACAAACAATAGAAACTACTTTAGGTAATTCAGGAAAGGCTAGCGCAAACCACACCGCAGAGGTCCAACCAGCTAAGGCCTGCCCTGGCAAACCAATGTTGAAAAGTCCTGCCTTAGATGCTACAGAGAAACCAAGTGCAATCAGAATCAATGGACTCATCGCACGTAGAATTTCACCAATATTTTTCAAAGAACCAAAGGCCGTTGAGAAAAGATCGTAGTAAGCCCAGAATGGATCATAACCAAAGATTAACATCAAAACAGCACCGACCAGCATTCCCAAGAGGATAGCAATTAAAGGAACTGCCCAATTTTGTGTTTTTTTAGACATTTGCTTCCTCCTTATTCAATTGTCCACCAGCCATAAGGATACCAAGATCTTGCTTATTGGTTTTAACAGGATCTAGGATACCTTGAATTGCACCATCATAGATAACAGCAATTTGATCTGACATATCAAGAATTTCATCCAATTCAAAGCTGACAACAATGATAGCCTTACCTTTATCGCGTTCAGCGATAATACGTTTACGGATATACTCAATGGCACCAACATCAAGACCACGAGTTGGTTGACTTACAATAAGAAGATCTGGATTACGGTCAATTTCACGGGCGATAACTGCTTTTTGTTGGTTACCACCTGACAAATCACCACCGGCGATTAATTCTCCAGCACCACGAACGTCAAATTCGTTCATCAATTCACTAGCCTTTGCATTTATGATATTATAATTCAAAATACCATTCTTAGAATTAGGCTCCTTATAATAGGTTTGAAGAGCAATATTTTCAGCAACTGTCATCTCAAGAATCATACCATCACGATGGCGATCCTCTGGAATATGACCGACACTCATCTCAGTAATCTGACGTATGGTCTTATTAATGATAGACTCACCCTTAATAGTGATGTCACCAGACTCAATTTTACGAAGTCCCGTAATCGCTTGGACAAGTTCTGTCTGTCCATTTCCATCAATACCAGCGATACCAATTATCTCACCAGCACGCACATCTAACGATAAGTTTTTAACAGCTGGAATGCCTCGATTCTCATTAACCACCAAATTTTTAATAGAAAGAACCACTTCTTTAGGATTTGAAGGAATTTTCTCTGTTTTAAAGGAAACATGACGACCAACCATCATCTCAGCCAAATCGGCATTTGTAGACCCTTCGATAGTAACTGTATCAATTGACTTACCACGTCTGATAACCGTAACACGATCAGAAACCGCACGAATTTCATCCAACTTATGGGTGATAAGGATAATAGACTTACCTTCCTTAACCAAAGTTCTCATGATGTTTAAAAGTTCCGTAATTTCAGAAGGTGTCAAAACGGCTGTGGGCTCATCGAAAATCAAAATATCAGCACCACGGTACAAGGTTTTAAGGATTTCAACACGTTGTTGGGCACCGACAGAGATGTCTGCAACCTTAGCTGATGGATCAACCGCAAGGCCATATCGTTGAGACAATTCTGTAATTTCCTTTACAGCCCTCTTCATATCAAGAACACCACCAGATTTGGTCACTTCACTACCTAAAATGATGTTTTCAGCAACTGTAAAAGCTTCAACCAACATAAAGTGCTGGTGGACCATCCCAATACCCAATTTTGTTGCTTTAGACGGTGAATCAATAGACACAACTTGCCCATTTACCTTAATTGTTCCACTTGTAGGCTGTAAAAGGCCTGCAAGCATATTCATTAAGGTTGACTTACCCGCACCATTTTCACCGAGGAGGGCATGGATTTCTCCTGGTCTCACATCGAGATTGATGTGATCATTTGCAACAAATTCACCAAATTTTTTGGTAATGTCGTGCATTTCAATGACATTTGGCTTCGTCATACAATCTCCTATCAAAAATAATTATTATATCAGCAAAGGAAATCATAAACTGCTTTCCTTTGCTGAGACAAAAATTGTCCCAGTTTAAGGTCTAAGTGTGTGTACTTAACCCATTATTTGCTAAGACCATCAGTTGGTTTCAATTCACCATTCTTGATTTGATCTTTAGCTTTTACAACTGCATCCCTAATATCTGAAGGGAGACTAGATGTTACGATGTCAACACCACCATCTTTGATACCATAAGTCTTAGTTTTACCACCTTCAAATTCTTTGCCTTTTACTTGATCGTTAGCAATGTCTTTAACGACTGTACCAACCTGTTTAATTGTTGAAGTTAAAACGAAGTTAGATTTTTTCTTATCTGAAGACGTATAGTTTCCTTCTGCTGATTGGTCACGGTCAACACCGATTACCCAAACTTTTTTATTGCTATCAGCGCTAAGTTTTTCATTAATCTCTTTAGCGGCTGTGAAGACACCTGTACCAGTTCCACCAGCAGCTTGATAGATAACATCTGCGCCTGAAGCATACATTGTTGAAGCAATAGTTGAACCTTTAGCAGCATCATTGAATGACTCAGCATATTGAACTTGAACATCAATATCAGGTTTTACAGATTTAGCTCCTGCAGTGAAACCAGCTTCGAAACGTGTAATTGTGTCTGATTTTTGACCACCGATGAAACCAACTTTCTTGTTTTGTGATTGCATTGCTGCGGCGATACCTGCAAGGTAAGCTCCTTCATTATCAGCAAACAATACGCTTTCAACGTTCTTTTGGTCTTTAATTACGTCATCGATGATAACGTAATTAATTTTCTCATTATCTTTAGCTGATTCTGAAATAGCATCGTGAAGTCTAAAACTAACACCAAAGATAAGATTATAATTTTGGTCTACAGCTGATGACAAGTTCGTTGCAAAATCAGATTCTGAGTTTGATTGGAAATATGTGTAACCTGAATCTTTTTCAAGTTTGTTAGCTTTACCCCAAGCTTGAAGACCTTCCCATGCTGATTGGTTAAATGATTTATCATCAACACCAGCACTATCTGTAATAATTGCAGCTCTAACTTTCGAATCAGCTGCTGATCCACCTCGTCCACCACGAGCACAGGCCACAAGACCAACTACTGCTACAGCAACAAGACCAATTCCAATAATTCTCTTGTTCAATTTCATCTTGAACACTCCTCCTATAAACTTGCAAGAAACCCTGCTTAATAAAGAATATAACAACTAGACTATTGTAAGTCTGTAAAAGAGTATGGTAACAACTCTCCGACTGTCATCACGACTGTCGATTTATCTTAAGCGATAAGAATCACTTTAGAATCCTGTTTAAAAAATTCGGCCATTACTTGACGGCATGCACCGCAAGGTGAGATGGGTTGCTCAGTGTCACCGTAGACGACTATCATTTCAAAATCTCGATGACCTTCTGAAACTGCTTTAAATATAGCAGTACGTTCTGCGCAATTAGTTAAACCAAAAGATGCATTCTCAATGTTGCAACCTTTATACATCTGACCGTCGTTTGTCAGAAGAGCTGCACCTACGCGGAAATGTGAGTAAGGAACGTAGGCGTTGCCAGCAGCTTCCTCAGCTTCCTCAATAATTTGTGATATCTCAGTATCCACCATCGACACTCTCACCTTCCATTATCGCAACACCCGCAGATGTTCCAATCCGATTAGCCCCTGCTTTAATAAAAGCTTGCGCATCTTTATAGGAACGTGTTCCTCCAGCTGCTTTAACCCCCATATTTGGTCCTACTACTTCTCGCATGAGTTCAATATCTTCTATAGTTGCCCCACCAGTTGAGAAACCAGTAGAGGTTTTTACGAAGTCTGCTCCTGCAAGTTTGGCAAGTTGACAGGCTTGAACTTTTTCATCGTAACTAAGCAGGCAAGTCTCAATAATGACTTTGACTAACTTATCTCCACTAGCGTCCACTACTGCTTTAATATCCGATTCAACAAGTTCATTCTGTCCAGATTTTAGAGCACCGATATTGATTACCATATCGACTTCATCTACACCATTGAAATTGCATCTCGTGTTTCAAACGCTTTAACAGACGATGTTGTTGCTCCTAGTGGGAATCCAATTACTGTACAAACCTTAACGGAACTATCTTTTAGCAAATCAGCAGCAGTCTTTACCCAAGTTGGATTAACACAAACACTTGCAAATTCATATTTTTTTGCTTCTGCAATCAACTTTTCAATCTGTTCAAGCGTCGCATCTGGCTTTAGTAAAGTGTGGTCAATATATGTATTAACTGTCATAAATATACTCCTTAAACAAGCTCTCTCATTTATTAAGAAATAATTTTTAAAATTTCTTTTGGCTTCTTACATTCATTGCTGATTTGTAATATAAGCTTTAAATTCATCAATTAGCTCTTCGGTTAGGGCTTGGTCACTATAAATATTAGCAACAGTTTCACTTACTTTGACAGAATCCCCATTTTTTCTCAAAAACAATCCCTGTTTCATAATTAAGAGTGTCAGCTTTAGTAGTACGACCAGCCCCTAATTTCATAGCATATTTACCAAATGCTAAAGCTGGTAGTTCAGAAATATAACCCTCTTCATCAGCCAAAACTTCTGTGACATATGCTGCTGCACTCTTACGATAAAGGTCATCCAAGTCTCCACCTTGAGCTTCAATAAGTTCTTCAAATTTAGATAGAGCTACACCCTCCACTAAATGTTGACGAATTTTATCTGAACTCGATTCAACTCCTGTCAAATTTAAAAGAATCTCTGCTAATCCACAAATGAACTCTGTAATGTCTGCATGGCCCTTACCTTGCATAATTTCAATAGCTTCAAAAATTTCAAGACGGTTACCAATAGCTCTACCAAGTGGTTGACTCATATCTGTAATCACTGCAATTGTTTCTCGACCCACTTCACGGCCTAAGGAAACCATTGTTTCAGAAAGGTGCTCAGCCTCTTCCAAACTCTTCATAAAAGCACCTTGACCTACCGCAACGTCTAGAAGGATCTTATTAGCTCCTGCAGCAATCTTCTTAGACATAACAGAACTTGCAATCAAAGGAATTGAATCTACTGTAGCAGTCACTTCTCTAAGTGCATAAAGAAGTTTGTCCGCTTTAACAAGATGTTCTGACTGTTCAATAAGAGAAATTACCAATTTCTTTAACTTGTTGAATAAATTCTTCTTTGGTACGTTTGACTTGATATCCTTTTATAGATTCAAGTTTATCAATCGTACCTCCAGTATGACCTAATCCACGTCCGCTCATTTTAGCTACAGGTACACCAAAACTTACAACTAATGGCATTAAAATGATTGTTACCTTATCTTCAACACACCAGTTGAATGTTTATCAACTTTAACGCCTTCAATACTAGATAAATCATATTGATCACCTGAAGAAACCATCTCTGTCGTTAAATCATGAATTTCACGAATACTCATCCCTTTGTAATAGATTGCCATCGCCAGAGCTGAAACCTGATAATCTGGAATGTCACCAGATACATACCCTCGAATGAGATAAGCTATTTCTTCAGTGGTCAATTTACCACCATCACGTTTTTTTCAATTAAATCAACTGTTCTCATAACTTTTCGCTTCTAAGTATGTAATACCCCTTATCTTTTCTTATAATTTCCGAATTTCCAAAGACATCTTCCATCTTCGCTTTAGCAGAAGGTGCTCCTTGTTTCTTCTGGATAACAATTGTTAAACTTCCACCTTGATTAAGGTGATCAAATGCCCCTTCGATAATTTCATGAACTACCTTTTTCCCTGCACGTATTGGTGGATTGGATATTATATAATCAAACTTTTCTGAGACATTTTCATAGATGTTTGATTGAAAAATGTGAGCGACTACTCCGTTACGTTCAGCATTTTTTTTAGCTAAATCTATAGCCCTACTATTTATATCAATCATCGTTGATTGGACGCCTTGAACCTTTGCTAGACTAATTCCTAATGGACCATAGCCACAACCAACGTCAAGTAGGTTTTTTCCTCTTTCTAAATCTAAAGCATTGAGCAAGACCTGACTACCATAATCCACCATTTTTTTTGAAAACACACCTGCATCAGTATAAAAATGGAAACCTTGACCTAAGAGTGATACATTAAGATCGTGAATATCGTGAGCCGCATCTGGCGTCTCTGCATAATACATTTTAGACATATTTTTCCTTCTTTGTGTTCTTATCAAGTCATAGAAAATGATAAGGCTCATATCATATTAAGTATAACAGAAAAAAAAAGATAATGCTATAGAGAATGCTATATAAATGAGAAGGAATACATTAAGAAAACACCTTGATATTTCAAGTATCTCTCAAGTATCTTTTGAAATAAGAATGCTTACAAAATTTGTGTAGCATAACAAAAAAATAATGTCAACAATTTTGTAAAGGTTTATATTCCTTTTGTTTTAAATCCATCATTTATTATTTAGTGTTTTGATAAGGCTTACATGAATTAGTAAATTCTGCTATAATTAAGCCATGTTAAACGAATTTATCAATTTTGAAACTATATCTCGGAGCGATTGGCAAAGATTCTATCAAGAAGATCAAGTATCATTAACCCCAGAAGAACTAGAATCCATTAGGAGTTTAAATGACAAGATTGACGTTCAGGAAGTGAGGGACATCTATCTTCCTTTAATCAATTTGATTCGTATTTATCATCGAGCTGCAGAGGACCTCACCTTTTCAAAAGGGATTTTTTTGCAAAAAGCACAGGCTAACAGACCTTTTATTATTGGTATCTCAGGTTCTGTTGCAGTCGGAAAATCAACAACTAGTCGCCTTCTGCAACTACTTCTTCAAAGAACCTTCCCTAAGGCGAAGGTTGATATGGTGACAACAGATGGTTTTTTATTCCCAAACCAGGTCCTCATAGATAAGGGAATACTTAATCGTAAAGGCTTCCCCGAATCCTACGACATGCCACTACTTCTCAATTTTCTAGATACCGTAAAAAATGGTGGGGATGTTAACATTCCTGTTTACTCACATGAGATTTATGATATTGTACCAGGACTTACTCAGAAAATTAGTCAACCAAATTTCCTAATTGTTGAAGGTATTAATGTTTTTCAGAATCCCATTAACCAACGTCTCTATATGAGTGACTATTTTGATTTTTCTATCTATATTGATGCTGACGTGAAAAATATCAAAACTTGGTATCTTGAACGTTTTCAAACTCTTCTTGAACTTGCTCGAAAAGATGAAAACAACTATTACCATCGTTTTACCAAATTTACAAAAGAAGAAGCTCTTTCCTTAGCGCAAAAAACTTGGACAGAAATCAACTTGGTAAATCTAGAAAATTATATCGAACCCACACGAAATCGTGCAGAGCTTATTCTTCATAAAGGTGATAGTCATAAAATCGACCTCATTCATTTAAAAAAATAGAAAAAGCTTGCCAAGGGTTCTAAAATAACGTATAATAACATAGTTAGATAAATTTGGAGGTGAAAACATTGGCAAATATTAAATCAGCTATCAAACGCGCTGAACTTAACGTTAAACAAAACGAAAAAAACTCAGCTCAAAAATCAGCTTTGCGTACTGCTATTAAGGCATTCAAGGCTAACCCAACTGAAGAAGCTTTCCGAGCTGCATCAGCAAGCATCGATAAAGCCGCTTCAAAAGGTTTGATTCATAAAAACAAAGCAAGCCGAGATAAATCACGTCTTGCAGCTAAATTGGCTAACTAATCGAAAACTCCAGTAGGAGTTTTTTCTTGTGGCTCTTTGTCAACTGTAGTGGGTGACAAAAAGCTAACATCTAGAGAGGACCGGATAGCTCCTATTTTTCTCTATCAGTTCAAAGAACTCATCTACTCTCTTCTCATGAAAGTGAAAAAGCAAAAGCTGATAAAGTGTATAGTAGTCAGTAAGCTCTGTTGCTTTTCATTATAGTTCTTATGGGACTTTTTGTGTACACTCAAAAAGCTCTATAATCCCTACAGTAGTTTTACCCACTACAGAAATTATAGAGCCTTTCTTGTCAAAATATCATAAAAATCCTGCTAACAATATGAACAGCTCCCTGTCAAGTGGACAATGAAATAATAAAATATTAGGCGACGGCCTTGTTCCTCATTTCAAGAGGGGCAAGGCCGTTATTGCGCTCTTGAAAACGTTGATGATTGTAAAAATAGATGTAGGCATCAATATCTGAAACTAGCTCCTCAAAAGTCTTATACTTCTTCAAATCATAGCACTCCGTCTTAAAGTGCCCAAAGAAACTCTCAATTGGTGCATTGTCAATACACTTACCAACACGAGACATGGAGCGGGTCATCTGATACTGGGTAGTTAAACGGTAATAATCTTTCGAAGTATACTGCGAACCTCGGTCGCTGTGAATTAATGGTGTCGCATTAGGATTAGCTTTTTGTGCTTTACGAAGTGTTTCCAATACCAATTCGTTATCATTAAATTGACCAACTACATAGGCGACAATTGAGCCGTCGTAAAGATCCTTAATAGCACTCAAATAGGCTTTACAGCTGAAACCGTACTTCAAGAAAGTCACATCTGTACACCATTTCTGATTTGGAGCAGTGGCTGTAAAATTACGATTGAGAATGTTGTCCTCTACATTGACAAAGCTAGTTTTAGTACAATAGCCCTTGGCTCTTCTGATAATGGAACGTAGACCTAGAATGTGCATCAAGCGTCGAATCCGCTTCTTGTTGTAGTTTGTTTCAAGCTTGCGATTGACAAATAGCGTCATACGACGATAACCAAGAATACCATTATGCTGGCTATGAAGTTTCTTGATGATATCCATCAAGCCTAAATTTTCCTGTTCAGAAGTTGTTTCTTGATGTTGTAACCACTTGTAATAGCCTGAGCGAGATACCTTTAGAATATGGCACAAGTGGCTGATAGAAACCTCTTCATACTCATCCGCATATTCTTTAATCGCTTGGAAGGTTTCCAAGTGCCGACCAAGTCTTACCGTCGGTTTCGTCGTTTGATTTCTTCTAACTTTTTTAGCAGGCCGTTCTCCATTTCAAGATACTTAATCCGCTCTTCCTGTTGCTTGATTTTGAGGCGTAACTCTTCTTCTGGAGTAAGGTTTGGTTTACTTGTAAGACCTTTTCCACGACGATCTAGGAGACCGTTAGAACCGTCCTTCTCGAACTTTCTGACCCAAGAATAGATCTGCTGGTAGGAAATACCATACTTCTCAACAGCCCCTTGGTAATCTTTCTCGTGGGCAAGGGTAAAATTGACAATCTCAATTCGTTCTTCAAATGTTGTCTTGCGTCCTTGCTTCATGCGTCTCATTCCTTTACTAGTAGCTTTCAGTTCTTTACCACTAGTATAACTTTTTATCCATGATCTGAGAACATAAGGGTCAGAAATTCCATATTTTTTGGTCAGATCTTTGAGACTTCCCAAGCCATTAAGATAGTCGGAAACAGCTTGTTCCTTTAGTTCCTTACTATACTTCTTCCATTGACGGCTTTCCTCTAGCCCATCAACACCAGCTTCTTTGTACTTCCGAACCCAGTTCGATAGGGTGTCTTTAGAGATACCTTGGTTTCTAGTTAACCAACTAAGTGATTTACCTTCTTCCAAGTGAAGCAGAACAATTTCTAGTTTCTCAGATACAGATTTTGGACTTCTTTTGGACATAATAAGACTCCCCTTATAGTTTCTAGTGAAAATTTTTATTTTTTCACTGTCCACTATAAGGGGAGTATATCAATAGGCTGGCAGGATTTTTAGTTGTTCATTAGACTCCGGTAATTTTAACTTCAAAAATAGTCCCCTTCGGCTGATTGTCCTTGACAATTATTGTTCCTTTAAGTGCAAGAACAATCTGTTGTGCCAAAGATAAGCCCAACCCAAAACCACCTTTTTGTCTAGTTCTAGCTTTGTCTACTCGGTAGAAACGATCAAAGATTTTTTTCTTATCTTCATCTGCAATACCAGGGCCATTGTCTGCCACTGTAATATAAAGATGACGATCATTAGTACGAACGGTGAGGGTCACCTGGCCATCATCTTCTGTATATTTGATAGCATTATCAAATAAAATTGTCATAAGCTGCTTCAATAGAGTCTTATCAGTTTTGATTGAGCGCCCAACCTGATTTTGAGCAGTAAACCCCTTTTCACTTTCTTCAGCAATCGTAGCATAATTGGTAAAGACTTTATCAAAGAAAGAAGAGTCTAGGATTTCAATTTCTGGTTTAATACCATCATCACGACGAGTCAAATTCAAGAGATTGGTCGTCAAAAGACGCATATTTCGGACTTCATCTAGACTATAAGCAATGTTCTCTGAATTGTCTAAAATTGTAGACTCTGGCTTGCGGAAAAGAGACTCTAGGCGGTTTTGAATCACAGCAAGTGGCGTACGCAACTCGTGGCTAGCATTCTCAACAAATGTCTTCTGCTTCTCAAGACTTTCCTGTATAGCCCGCATTAACCATTTTGCCAAATACAAACTAACCGCGATAGATAGTAGCCAAAAAAACTCATCATAATGAGAATTAGTTTTACATAACGTTCAGAGGCTTCTTCTAATTGCGTCGTATTGATTGCAATAACAACGTACTTAGCATCAGGATAGAAACTATTATCTACTTTTTCAGTAACCAAGCGATAATTTTCCGTTTGATCAAAATAGTTCTGAGCACTTCCCTTACTAATAACATCAATAGTATTTTGATCTATTGGTAAATTAGATAAGCTAGAAAATTTGTCGACAACGTTTAGGAGCTTTCCATTCTTATCAAGAACTAACACACTAGTATTAGCTGCTACAGTCAAATCATGAGGAGCATCCTCGATTTTTGATTTGGTCTTTTTAGATTTTGTCTTATAAACACTCGAATTAGGTATTTTGTCTAGCGATATGCTTTGCTATCATACTCCTGATAGATAGTTGCCGTATTATTTTGATCTACATCAGAAGTCAGAAAAAAATTCGCGTTTTAGCATTTCCATTTCCAAATAAGAATTGGTCTTAGTTACTGCTGCTTTCAGACTAGAGTCAACATTGGAATAAACTCCATAACTGAGAATCTGCAATATCATAACAGTCATGATAAGGAAAATACCAGAAAAAGTTGCAAAGAAATGGATGAAGAACTTAAAGCCGTCTGACTTGATTCTCCTGAAAAGATAATTGAAAAATTCAGTCAGCATTCTTCAAAATATACCCCACACTTCTTAAGGTTTGTAGGTTGGTAGCAAAATCAGTCCCCTTAAGTTTCTTACGAATTTTCGAAACATAAACTTCAACAACAGAGACATTGGTATCACTATCAAATCCCCAAAGACGATCAAAGATTTGCGACTTGGGCAAAATAACGTTTTGATTTTGTAGGAAGTAGACTAATAAATCAAATTCTTTACCAAGAAGTTCTACTTCTTCATCACCCACATAAGTTGAATTTGTAGAAAGGTTGACACAAACATCTCCAAAAGAAAAAGTATTTTGATCAAATTTACCAGAACGTTTCAAAAGTGCCTGAATACGCATCTTCAATTCTTCTAAATAGAAAGGCTTGGTTAGATAATCATCAGCTCCGAGTTCGAAGCCATGCCCCTTATCGTCTAGACTTTCCTTAGCAGTCATGATAAGAACAGGAGTCGTTATTCCTTGTTCACGCAATTCTTTAAGAACTGTAAAACCATCTTTTTCAGGTAACATTAAGTCCAAAAGAATCAAATCATAAACACCACTTTCAGCTTCGTAAAGACCTTCATCTCCATCAAATACTTGCATCACATCCGCAAAGTCATCTAAAAAATCAAAAACTGAGTTCGACAAACTCAAATCATCTTCTACTAGTAAAATTTTAATCATAGTTATCCCTCTTGCTAGGTGTAAAACCTAGTCATATATCTCTCTAAATCATCCTATTATATCGAAAATACATCTAATCTTCTAGTGCATTAATTTCTTTTATTTAGACTCAGTTTACCTTATTTTCCTTAAGAATGGAGCAAAAAACAGCACCTATAGGCACTGCTTTAAAGAAATATTCGTTATTAGAACAAACCAACTGCTGTTCCATCTTCAGTAACATCCATCTTGAGGGCCGCTGGGGCTTTTGGAAGACCTGGCATGGTCATAACATCACCTGTGAGAGCCACGATGAATCCAGCACCTGTTTTAGGAACAAACTCACGAATAGTGATATCAAAACCTTCTGGTGCTCCAAGCAAGAATTGGTTATCTGAGAAACTATATTGTGTTTTAGCCATACATACTGGCAATTTATCCCAACCAAATTCTGCAAACTGTTTGAGTTGATTTTTAGCTTTTTTCTCGAAGACAACTGATTTACCACCATAGATTTCAGTAACAATCTTAGTAATCTTTTCTTCCAAGCTATCATCATCCGAATAGAGACGTTTGTAATCAGCATTGCCATTTTCAACAGCATCCACTACTGTATTAGCAAGGTCAATACCACCATCAGCACCATTAGCCCAAACGCTAGCCAATTCAACAGGAACCTTGATTTCGGAACAAAGTTCTTTAAGAGCTGCGATTTCAGCTTCTGTGTCAGCAACAAATTCGTTAATGGCAACAACCGCTGGAATACCAAATTTACGTATATTTTCTACATGACGTTTTAAGTTTGAAAAGCCATCGCGAACGGCTTGAACATTTTCCTCAGAAAGGTCAGTTTTAGCGACACCACCATGCATCTTAAGAGCACGAAGTGTAGCAACAATAACGACAGCATCTGGAGTTGTTGGTAGGTTTGGAGTTTTAATATCAAGGAATTTTTCAGCACCAAGGTCTGCACCGAAACCTGCTTCAGTGACCGTGTAGTCTGCCAAGCGAAGTGCTGTAGATGTAGCTAGAACTGAGTTACATCCGTGAGCGATGTTGGCAAATGGACCACCATGTACCAAGGCTGGTGTACCATAAATTGTCTGTACCAAGTTAGGTTTGATGGCATCTTTTAGAATAAGTGTAAGCGCACCTTCGATTTCAAGATCACGTACATAAACAGGTGTACGGTCATAACGGTAAGCAACGACAATGTTAGCTAAGCGTTCTTTAAGGTCGTTGATGTCAGTAGCCAAGCAAAGAATTGCCATGATTTCAGAGGCTACGGTAATATCAAAACCATCTTCACGGGGGATACCATTGAGTGGGCCACCAAGACCAACTGTCACATGACGAAGAGCACGGTCATTAAGGTCAACGACACGTTTCCAAATAATACGACGTTGATCAATACCTAGGGCGTTTCCTTGATGAATATGATTGTCAAGAAGGGCTGACAAGGCATTATTCGCTGTAGTAATAGCGTGCATATCACCTGTGAAGTGAAGATTGATATCCTCCATTGGAAGAACTTGAGCGTAACCACCACCTGCAGCACCACCTTTAATCCCCATAACAGGACCAAGAGATGGTTCACGAAGGGCAATCATTGTTTTCTTACCAATTTTGTTAAGAGCGTCTGCAAGACCAATTGACATGGTTGATTTACCTTCACCTGCTGGTGTTGGATTGATGGCTGTTACCAAAATCAATTTTCCTGGTTTGTCGTCTTTGACTTCATTGATTTTATCAAACGACAATTTTGCCTTATATTTTCCGTAGAGTTCCAAATCGTCAAAGCCGATTCCAACTTTTTCAACTACTTCTGTGATTGGTTTTAATTCTACACTTTGAGCAATTTCAATATCTGTTTTCATGAGATACTCCTCTATATATTTCTATGTACTATTATAACAAAGATTAATAAAAAACGCACTATTTTTTAGAAATTGTTTTCAAATGTTCGGTTTTTATTTAGCTATAAAAAGTTATAACTTTATTTTATAGGGGTACGTCTCAAAAACACTTACTATTATTTACTAAAATCTAAATTTTTAGTACAATACTACTATGAAAATTTTGATTACATCAGGTGGTACCACTGAAAAGATTGATGATGTCCGTGGAATCACAAATCATTCAACAGGTTATCTGGGTAAGGAAATCGCTGAACTTTTCTTGGCTAAGGGTCACCAAGTTACCTTAGTAACTGTAAAGACTGCCGTTAAACCTGAACCAAAAGAAAATCTAAAGATTACAGAAATTACCAACGTAGACAGTCTCCTAAAAAGTATGGAGCCACTTGTCAAGGAGCACGATGTCCTCATCCATAGTATGGCTATCTCTGACTATACTCCAATTTATATGACGGATTTCGCTGAGTTGGAAGATACGGAAAACCCCAGCCAACTCTTACATAAGTCTAACACTGAGAGCAAGATATCTTCGGCTTCGGATTATCAGGTTCTTTTCCTTAAAAAGACACCAAAGATTATTAGCCTGGTTAAACAATGGAATCCCAATATTCAGTTGGTTGGCTTCAAACTTCTCGCAAATGTCAGCAAAGAGGATCTTTTCAAGGCTGCTCGTGCTAGTCTTAAACGCAATCAAGCAAACATTATTGTGGCAAATGATTTGGGTGAGATTACTCCAAATCAACATATTGCTTATCTAGTTGACGAAAAGGGTGAAGAGATGGTTACAACTAAGTCTGCAATTGCTCAAGCCTTATATGAAAGGATATGCTATGACTAAACGTATCATACTTGCTGTTTCTGGCTCAATTTCCGCCTATAAGTCAGCAGATCTGACAAGCAAACTAAAGAAAAAGGGATATGATATCCACGTCATTATGACTGAGTCTGCTCAATCCTTTATTACGCCTCTAACTCTTCAAGCTCTTTCTAAGAATCCAGTTCACTCCGATGTTATGGAAGAAAAATTGGCTGAACGTATTAATCATATTGACTTAGCTAAGAAAACTGATCTCTTTATTGTTGCCCCAGCTTCAGCAAGTACGATTGCCAAATTAGCACACGGCATGGCTGATAACATGCTAACTGCGACGGCTTTAGCTTTGCCAAGCACCACTCCAAAACTAATTGCACCAGCAATGAATACGAAAATGTATGAAAATCCATTGACTAAGAAGAACTTAAAGACCTTGCAAGAAGTTGGCTACCAAGAAATTCTTCCAAAATCTGGTTTACTTGCATGCGGAGATACAGGTCGTGGCGCTCTAGCTGATATTTCTGTCATTATTGAGTCAATAGATAATGCTCTAACAAAATAGTCTTGTTGACAAGAAAAGAAGTTTATGATGAATAAAAAAAATAAAGCAAACCAAACGGCACAATTGGCTCTATTAATAGCCACAATGGTCGTTATTGAGGTACTCAGTCAAACTATCTTTGCTGCTTTTGCACTTCCAATCAAACCAACCCTAACTCATATCCCAGTCATTATTGCTAGTATCGTCTATGGTCCTAAAATTGGTGCATATTTAGGCGGTTTTATGGGAATTATGAGTATTGTTCGTAACACTATCGTCTATACAGTAGGCAGTTATCTCTTCAGTCCTTTTGTGGAAGGAGGAACTTGGGCATCTGCTGTCATTGCAATTGTTCCTCGTATTTTAATCGGTATTTTTCCTTACTTTATCTACAAGTTACTTCAAAATCGCCTAGGCTTGACGCTGTCTGGTGTTTTAGGTGCTTTTACAAATACATTTTTCGTGCTTCTAGGTATCTACTTCCTAATCCCTAATTTCTACTCAGCAGGTGGAAAAACTCTAATGGCAACTATTTTCACTATAAACTCTGTTGCTGAAATGGTTATTGCTGGCCTATTAACGCTTAGTATCACACCTATGCTACTTCGATTGAAAAAATAAAGAAAAAACATGGTAATTAGCATGATTTTTTTCCTTTAGTTGTGATATAATGTAAGCGTTTAAAAATATAAAGGAGATTGATATGTCTTACACTGAAAATTATCAAAAATGGCTCGATTTTGCTGAATTGCCTGTTTATCTTCGTGACGAGTTGGTTTCTATGGATAAAAAAACTAAAGAAGATGCCTTCTATACTAATCTTGAATTCGGTACAGCTGGTATGCGTGGTTTAATCGGCGCTGGTACCAACCGTATTAACATTTATGTTGTTCGTCAAGCAACCGAAGGTTTGGCGCAATTGATCGACTCAAAAGGTGAGGAAGCTAAAAAACGTGGTGTTGCTATCGCTTATGACAGCCGTCGTTTCTCTCCTGAGTTTGCTTTTGAATCTGCGCAAGTTTTAGCAGCTCATGGTATTAAATCTTATGTGTTCGAGAGCCTTCGTCCAACTCCTGAATTATCATTCGCAGTACGTCATCTCCACACATTTGCTGGTATCATGATAACTGCTAGCCACAACCCAGCTCCATTTAACGGATACAAAGTTTATGGTGAAGACGGTGGACAAATGCCACCCGCTGATGCCGATGCATTGACAGATTACATCCGTGCTATTGATAATCCTTTCACTGTCAAATTAGCTGACCTCGAAGACAGCAAGGCTAGCGGTCTCATCGAAATCATCGGTGAAAATGTTGATGCTGAATACCTAAAAGAAGTTAAAGACGTTAACATCAACCAGGACTTGATTAATGAGTATGGTCGTGACATGAAGATTGTATATACTCCACTTCATGGTACTGGTGAAATGTTGGCTCGCCGTGCCCTTGCTCAAGCTGGGTTTGATGCTGTTCAAGTCGTTGAAGCTCAAGCGGTTCCTCATGATGACTTCTCAACTGTTAAATCTCCTAACCCAGAAAACCAAGATGCCTTTGCTCTTGCTGAAGAACTCGGTCGTAATGTAGATGCCGACGTATTGGTTGCAACTGACCCTGACGCGGACCGTCTTGGCGTTGAAATCCGCCAACCAGATGGTTCATACCTCAACCTTTCTGGTAACCAAATTGGTGCTATCATCGCCAAATATATCCTTGAAGCTCACAAAACAGCTGGTACTCTCCCTGCTAATGCTGCCCTTTGTAAATCAATCGTATCAACTGAATTAGTTACTAAGATCGCAGAAAGCTACGGCGCAACAATGTTTAATGTCTTGACTGGCTTCAAATTTATCGGTGAAAAGATTCATGAATTTGAAACACAACACAATTACACTTACATGTTTGGTTTTGAAGAAAGCTTCGGTTACCTCATCAAACCATTTGTACGCGATAAAGACGCTATCCAAGCCGTTCTTATCATTGCAGAAATTGCTGCTTACTACCGTTCACGTGGTATGACATTGGCAGATGGTATCGAGGAAATCTACAAACAATATGGTTACTTCTCAGAAAAGACAATTTCAGTTACGCTTTCAGGTGTTGATGGTGCTGCAGAAATCAAGAAAATCATGGACAAATTCCGTCGCAATGCTCCTAAACAATTCAACAACACTGATATTGCTAAAACAGAAGACTTCTTGGAACAAACAGCTACTACTGCTGACGGCGTAGAAAAATTGACAACTCCTCCAAGTAACGTTTTGAAATACATCTTGGCTGATGATTCATGGTTTGCCGTTCGTCCTTCAGGTACAGAACCAAAAATCAAATTTTACATTGCAACAGTTGGAGAAACTGAAGCGGATGCTAAAGAAAAAATTGCTAACATCGAAGCAGAAATCAATGCTTTTGTAGGTGAATAGTACTTTTGACTTAGAGCTAAGCTCTAGGTCTTTTTTGATACATGATAATAATGCCCCACATAAGTAATTACAATCTTTCGCTGCTACACCAAGAAACCACCTATAGATTAAATATATAGGTGGTTTTTCTATTATTCAATTACAGTGCGCCGACTTGTGAATGATGCTTAAACAAGGAGTGAGTAGCTTCGTAAATATGACGTGCAGTCTCTGCATTATTCATCGTATAAAGGTGAACTCCAGCAACGTCTTGTGTAACCAAATCCACGATTTGGTCAACAGCATAAGCTAGACCGGCAGCTCTCAGAGATTCAGGATCATGCTCATACTTATCCAAAATAGCACGGAATTTACGTGGCAAATGGATATTTTCACACGTCTTAAGTAAACGTAGGGCTTGGTTACGATTCAAAATAGGCATAATACCAGCATGGATAGGCACATCAATGCCAGCAAGAGTACATTTATCTTGGAAATCGTAGAAGCGTTCATTATCAAAGAAGAGTTGGGTTACAAGACTTGAACAACCTGCATCTACTTTCTTCTTAAGATTTTGAATATCAGAGATTTGATTTGGTGAATCAGGATGACCTTCAGGATAACAAGCACCAATGATATCAAAGTTAGGAGCTTCTGCCTTGATAAACTCAATCAAATCAGTTGCATATCTGAAGTCTTTTAGAGGTTCGACCCCAGGAATGATGTCACCACGAAGTGCCAGGATACGATTTACTCCAACAGCATCTAATTCTCGCAAAGTATCAGCTACCTTTTCTTTGCTCAAATAGATTGCTGGAAGGTGAGCAATAGTAGGAATAGCCAGGTCATTTTGAATATGGTCTGCCAAAGGAACCGTTGTCTCTTTGATACTATATTTGTTATTACTAGCTGTTACACTGATAAAATGGGGTGCCGATCCTTTCATGTCATCAAGGGCAAGCAAGATTTTCTCATTTCCTACGGCTGGATTAGGTGGAAAGACTTCAAAAGAGAGGGATGGTGTTTGGCTTGTCATAAGTTTTACCTTCTTCGTTTTAGATTTTTGTTGAGACAAAAGCATTTTTATTAGTGTCAAGTAAACTCGTAGGAATTATTGATCACATTTTGCATCTAGCTTGATTACAAAAATCTTTAGAAAATTATTCACTATTGAAAACCTTCTACATATAGGAAAGAAGGTTTTCAAGGTATTATAACTTCTACTTACAAGTTTTTGCGAGCCGCTTTTGCTGCTTCTAGAAGCTTGGTTAAGCTTTCTTTAGTTTCTTTAATACCACGAGTCTTCAAACCACAGTCAGGGTTGATCCATACTTTACTACTTGGAACTTTAGCCAAGATCGCTTCGATAGTGTGGTCAATTTCACCGTCTTGTGGGACACGAGGTGAGTGGATATCATAAACTCCAGGTCCAACTTCTGTTTGGAAGTTTTGTGCTTTAAGTTCATCCAAGATTTCAAGGTTTGAACGACTAGCTTCAAAAGAGATAACATCTGCATCCAAGTTGTCGATAGCTGGAATGATATCTGTAAACTCTGAGTAACACATGTGTGTGTGAATTTGTGTGTCTGGTGCTACTGTTGAGTGTACCAAACGGAAGGCTGGAATAGCCCAGTCAAGGTAGTCTTCGTACCAGTCACTACGACGGAGTGGCAATTTTTCACGAAGAGCAGCCTCATCGATTTGGATAATCTTAATGCCTGCAGCTTCGAGGTCAAGCACTTCATCCTTGATAGCAAGAGCGATTTGAAGAGTTGAATCTTTAATAGAGATATCTTCACGTGGGAATGACCAATTGAGGATTGTAACTGGCCCAGTCAACATACCTTTAACAGGCTTGTCAGTACGTCTTTGTGCGTAGCTAGACCATTTTACAGTGATTGGATTAAGACGAG
Organism: Streptococcus thermophilus; assembly: GCF_010120595.1. NCBI lineage: Bacteria > Bacillati > Bacillota > Bacilli > Lactobacillales > Streptococcaceae > Streptococcus > Streptococcus thermophilus. The sequence continues at coordinate 1,270,724 of NZ_CP038020.1, read as the reverse complement.
TGACATCACCCCAGATGATTGGTGGTTTCACCCCACGCATACCATATGATTGCACCCAACCATTTTTAGAGAAGAGGTACCCAGACAAGTTTTGACCGAAGTACTCAACCATGTCATTACGTTCAAACTCACCATGTACAAGGACGTCAAAGCCAACTTCTTCTTGCCATTCAATCCATTCATCTATAATTTCAGCAAGAAAGGCATCATATTCTTCCTGAGACAATTCATTCTTACGGAAAGCCAAACGTTTGGCACGAACTTCCTTAGTTTGAGGGAATGAACCGATAGTTGTTGTCGGAAGCAATGGAAGTTTGAAGGCATCCTTTTGAATGGCTTCACGTTCTGCGAAAGCCGGTAAACGTGTGTAATCTGCTTCTGTCAAACCTGCAATACGAGCACGAAGTTCAGCATTTGCACCAACACGTTCAATAGCAAAGAGCTCTTTGTTAGCAGCAAGTGATTCAGCACCTTGACCATTACGGATAGCATCCAAATCACGAAGTTCATCTAATTTTTCAACGGCAAAAGCAAAGTGGTTCAAGATTTCTGGTTCAAATTCTTCATTAGCAGTCGTAAATGGCACATGAAGAAGTGAGCATGAGCTTGTCAATACGATGTTTTCAGCTGGAATTTGTTCAAGAACAGCCAAGCTCTTTTCGTAGTTGTTGCGCCAGATGTTTTTACCATTGACAATACCTGCATAGAGAGTCTTGTCAGCTGGGAATCCACCTTTGACAAGTTCAAGCGTCTTCTTACCTTCGACAAAGTCAAGACCGATAGCATCTACTGGCAAGTTTACAAGATCATTGTATACATCACGAACATCACCAAAGTAAGTTTGAATCAAGACCTCAAGGCCTTTCTTGTCAGCCAAGATTTTATTGTACAGATTCAAGAAGAGTGCTTTTTCGTCAGCAGTCAAATCTTTAACAAGTGCTGGTTCATCAAGTTGGATACGAGTAGCACCAAGTTCAGCCAATTTTGCAAAGACATCTTGGTAGGCAGCAATAAAGCTATCGACGAAGTCTTCTGCTTTCACACCATCTTCGAAATCAGACAATTGAAGGAAAGTGAATGGTCCAACCACAACTGGGCGAGTATCCAGACCCAAGTCTTTGGCTTCTTGGTACTCATCAAAAATCTTGTGACCAGCCAATTTTACTGCTGTTGTTTTTTCAAATTTTGGAACGATGTAATGGTAGTTGGTGTTGAACCATTTCTTCATTGGAAGAGCACGCACATCCCCCTTTTCACCTTGGTAACCACGTGCCAAAGCAAAGTATTGTTCCAATTCAGTCAAATCCAAGTTTTTCACAGACTCAGGAACTACGTTGAAAAGGAAGGCCGCATCAAGGAAGTTATCGTAATGAGAAAAGTCATTTGAAGGAATTTCAGTAATACCTTTTTCTTTAACAATATTCCAGTGTTTTGCACGCAAATCTTTAGCAGCCGCTAAAAGTTCGTCTGCAGTAATTTCATTTCTAAAATATTTTTCTGTAGTAAATTTTAATTCTCGGAATTCACCCAAACGTGGGAAACCAATGATAGTAGTTGACATCTTGTGTCCTCCTCTTTGTTGTTGATTTAATCTTACCAAAGAAATAAATATCTGTATAATTGTTATCAGTTTTCAATATATATAGTTTTAAACTATATCCTATAAAATAAAGGATTTCTGGTCTCGTTGTCTTATTTTTAATTAGATATTTGTATAGCTAATAACTATATAGGGAGATGATAAGGTCATTTTTATCAAAAAAAACCTCTAGACTTTTGTCTAGAGATATATCTTACTTTTTCTTCTTTAATATTTAGTAATCAACTCATCTATGTTCACTATTGCGTAGTAAAGTCATAAAATAAGGCGTTTTAATCAAAACTAAATCTTAAACTCGTTCTTGAAGCCAAGAAGACGTATAGGACATGTTCTCACTGTTATAGCTATTCCAAATAAAATAGCCCAAAATCACCAAGACCACTAGGAAACATATTCCCAATACTGCTAACCAAATGATTTGCTTCTTTAAACTATCATACTCACTCATATAGCCATTATGAAGTTTTATAAGCTCGTCTCTCTTTTTATTGCTTGACTCTTTTACAATGGCAATCTCAAGCTCGTACATTTGATGTTTCCAAGAATTCCGCTTGGAAGTCACTTTTTTCAATTTTTTATTTGAAAGACTACTGTTCCCTTTCTCAAATTTATTTTTTTTAGTCATATTTCCCTCTAAAATCTTCTTTTAGTTCATATCATTATAACATATGTAAAACTATCTGAAAAGTTCATTTTTGGTTAAAATTTTAAGAAAGAGAATTAAATCATGAAAAAGAACCAGAGGCTATCTTCTTATGTTATACTCTATGTATGCATAAGAAAACCGTTATTGATTTTAAAGAACTTGGCGTCAGACAAATCTTCACTCACGCCATAAAAGAGATAAAAACCAAAGACATTAAGGAAGTTAAATCACTTATAAATCAAATAAAAGCCTATCAAGAAAAAGGCTATTTTGCTGTAGGCTATGTAGCCTATGAAGCTTCTCAGGCCTTTGAACCTAAATTTCAAATTTTTGATAGCCCATTAATGTCAGAGTATCTTCTCTATTTTACTATTCACGACACTGTTCAAACAGAGTCTATCCCTCTTGCCTATGAGCCTGTTCCCTTACCAGAATCTTGGCAAGAACTAACTTCTGCAGAGGAATACAAGGCTGCTATTGAGCATATACACCACCATATTCGTCAAGGAAACACCTACCAGGTCAATTTTACCGTCCAACTTCAACAGAACATAACAGCTGATCCATTTTCCATCTACAACCGATTGGTTGTTGAGCAAAATGCACATTACAATGCCTTTATTCAACATGATGATGTCTCCATCATTTCCATAAGTCCTGAACTCTTCTTTAAAAAAGATGGTGATATATTGACCACACGTCCTATGAAAGGGACAACAAATCGTGGCTTGACAACTGAAACTGACCTTAAACAAGCACAATGGCTTGCTCATGATCAGAAAAATCGCTCTGAAAATATGATGATTGTAGATCTTCTTAGAAATGACATGAATCGTATTTCAAAAATAGGGAGTGAAAATGTAAAAAGACTTTGCCAGGTTGAACAATACTCTACTGTTTGGCAATTGACTTCAACTATTGAGACGCAACTCCTACCAAACAGTCGTTTGGATGATATCTTCCAAGCCCTTTTTCCTTGTGGATCTATTACAGGAGCACCAAAAATAGCTACTATGGCAATTATTAAAAACGTCGAAAAACAAGCTCGAGGCGTCTATTGTGGAGCCATTGGTATCTTGCTACCTAATGGACCAACTATTTTCAACGTAGCCATCCGAACACTTCAAATGCAGGGAAACAAGGCTATATATGGAGTAGGAGGTGGAATCACCTGGGACAGCAAATGGGAAGCTGAATATGAAGAAACAAAGCAAAAATCAGCTATTCTATACCGTCAAAATCCTAGATTTGATCTTATCTCAACTGGACGGATTCATCAAGGTAAACTACTCCATCTTAAAGAACATCTCAATCGTCTACAAGAGTCCAGTCGCTACTTTGCTTATCCTTTCAATAAAGAAGAAGTTCAAAATCAAGTCGAAGATTTGTGTCAGTCCCTTGATTTTGACACAGACTACCGTCTTAAATTGTCCCTTGCAAAAGATGGTAAACTTACTTTTGAACATGCCCATTTAACAGAATTAGACGATGATTTTTGTCAAGCAAGATTAGTTAAGCAAACACATCCTTTGAATAACCCCTATACCTACTTTAAAACAAGTTATCGACCACACATTAGTCTAGGACCTCATGAGCAAATCTACTATAATCAAAAGAAAGAACTTTTAGAAACTTCTATCGGTAACCTCGTTCTTAAAATCAAGGACCAACTCTACACTCCACCTGTTCACCTCGGTCTTTTAAACGGTATTTACAGACAAAGCCTCATTGCTAATAATCAGGTCACAGAGAAAGTTTTGACTCTGGAAGATTTAAAACAGGCTCAAGCCATCTATGGCTGTAATGCTGTGAGAGGGTTGTATGAATTGAGGGTAGATTTCTAAAATATGGATTTAAAATTGTGAAATTTCATTTTCTAGAAATCAATCACTACTTCTCTTGATAAAAAATCACAATTTAATAGTAAAATAAAGTATAATACTTACTGACAGTTATTAAAATTATTGCTTCTATTAGGTTTTAAATTTTTGAACATTCTAGAAAGGATAAATACGTTTAATGAAAAAATTTAAAGGCTTGACTTCTGCAGAAGTTCAAGCAAGTAAAAACGCTCATGGCGATAATAGGCTCTCTAGTAAAGAGGCTAACTCGCTGCTTTCAATTTTTATTGAAGCCTTCCAGGATCAATGGATTCTCATCCTCTTGGCTGCCTTAGGATTAAAAATCATCTTCAACTTTGTTGCAATGATTTTTCCTGCTATTGGGGAGGCTAATTGGTATGAGGCTATCTCACTAATTTTTGCCATTTTGATGTCTACAGGGTTCTCAGCAGTCTCTCAATACCGTAATGAGCAAAAATTCAATATTCTCCAAGAGGAGGCTTCAAAAACTAATGCTAAGGTTTATCGAGATGGTAAACTTAAAGAGATTCTCGTGGATGATATTGTAAAAGGGGATCAAATTCTCCTTCAATCAGGGGACAAGATTCCAGTTGACGGTATCATCTTGGAAGGTAAATTAAAAGTAAACCAAGCTGTCTTAAATGGTGAAAGCGAGGATGCCACAAAACTTCCTCTTGGTGACCGAGAAGAGCCAGATTCTTCAGACCTCTTTACAGAGTTTAAGGTCTTCCGTGGTACAGTCGTAACTTCAGATGAAGCTGTGATTGAAGCTACACAAATTGGTGATAACACCGTTTTAGGAAGTATCAATACGTCTCTTCAAGAAGATAGTAAAAATTCACCATCTAAAGAAAAACTTAACAAGCTTGCAAGAAACATCGGGGTCCTCGGTTATAGTGCAGGTGCTGCCTATTCAGTAATCAACCTTGTATTAGGCTTTATTTCCCTAAATAAAGCTAACAACCTCAATGGTGGCTCGATTTTCCTTCTTATCATTGAAACAATTCTCTTTGCGGTTACAATCATCATCATGGCTGTCCCAGAAGGACTTCCAATGATGTTAGCACTCGTTTCCTCAATGAACTCAGGTCGACTTTTAGCTCAAAATATTCTAGTCCGCCATCCTGATACTATTGAAACTGCTGGATACATGAATATTCTCTTCAGTGATAAGACTGGTACAATCACAGAAGGTAAACTATCTGTAGTTGACTTCTTCCTTGGGGATGGAACACTTTATGCAGCTACTGGTGAAACCGATGCTCCAGATTTTGATACGATGTCAGATAGTCTTAAAGCTGAAATGATTAATGGTATCGGTCTTAATAACGATGCCATGGTTGCTGATGGCAATGCTGTTGGTAGTAATGCTACTGACCGTGCACTTCTTGACTTCTTGATTGGACGGTCTCAACTTGATTTCGATACTAATACTATTACTGAGAAGCAACAATTCAACTCAGCAACAAAATTCGCAAGTGTAACGACTAACGATGGAAAAACCTACATCAAAGGTGCTCCAGAATTTATCCTAAATGACTGCTACTACTATCTTGATAAAGATGGTCATAAACAAAACTTTACAGATGATATTAAAGCTCGTTTTCAAGAGTTATCATTGGAACAAGCTAACCGTTCAATGCGTTTGCTTGCCATCCTCAATACAGATGGTAATGATAAAGTCTTGATTGGTATCGTATGTATCCGTGATAACGTTCGCTCTTCAATTAAACAAACCGTTGAAACAATGAACCGTGCGGGTGTTCAAGTAGTTATGGTAACCGGTGACCGTAAAGAAACCGCTGTTGCTATCGCTAAAGAAGCAGGTATCGTCACTGGAGAAAATGACCTTGTCCTTACTCACGATGAACTTTCTGCCCTCTCAGATCAAGAACTTAAACAACAATTGCCTCACTTAAAAGTGGTAAGTCGTGCCCTTCCAATGGATAAAAAACGTCTTATTGAGGCAGCTCAAGAACTCGATATGGTAGCTGGTATGACGGGTGATGGGGTCAATGACTCACCAGCCCTTAAATCAGCTGATGTTGGTTTCTCAATGGGTGACGGTACTGAAGTCGCACGTGAAGCCTCAGATATCGTTATCTTAAACAACTCATTGACTTCTATTGAGAAAGCTGTTCTCTATGGACGCACCATGAGTAAGTCAGTAAGTAAATTTATCATCTTCCAATTAACTGTTAACGTAACAACTATTGCCATGTCACTTCTCTCGCCACTTTTGGGTCTCAAAGAGCCATTTACAATCATCCAAATTCTCTGGGTTAACCTTATCATGGACACACTTGCTGCCCTTGCCTTTGGTGAAGAGCCTGCGCTAGATCGTTATATGAACGAAAAACCAGTAGCTAAGAAAGCAAATATTCTTACTGGTTATATGAAATCCGCTATCGGAGTTGCAAGTGCCTTCATTACTCTTGTATGTTTAGCCATTCTTAAAAATGTTGGTGGTATCCAAGACTTTATCACAAATGGAACTGGTAACTTTGAAATGGTAACAACCTTTACATTTACAGTATTTATCTATGCTGTTATTTTCAACTCATTTAATACACGTAGTAATGGCTTCAATATTTTTGAACATATCGGTAAAAACAAGAAATTCTTAATCGTTATGATTTCTATTGCTGTTGTTCAAACCCTTATTATTCAATTTGGTGGAAAAGTATTTAGTACTGTTCCGATGGATATTCAACACTATATCATTGCTCTTCTTATTGCTGTATTGATTATACCAGCAGATTTCATTCGAAAAGCTCTAACTAAAAACAAATAAGATATGAGGTATTGCAAATCTTCAAAGTGATAAAAAGGACTAGGTTTTACTCCCAATCCTTTTTCTAAATTTCTAAAGGTAACCTATGAAAAAATAAGAGCAATATTATTCTATTATTGCTCTATAACAAAAAAGGCTTTAAATGAACTGCACCCCAAAAGTTAGATAGAAAAATCTAACTTTTGGGGTGTTTTTATTATGAAATTAACTTATGAAGATAAAGTTCAAATATATGAATTGAGAAATCAAGGAGAAAGCTTTAAACGACTTTCAAATCAATTTGGGTTGAACTTTTCTGGTCTAAAATATATGGTGAAATTAATTGACCATTATGGAATAAACATCATCAAAAAGGGAAAGAATCGTTATTATTCTCCTAAATTAAAGCGAGAAATGATTGATAAAGTTCTACTTGAAGGTTGTTCTCAACAAAGTATTTGCCTGGACTATGGCCTCTCAAATTAAGGGTTGCTTAACAATTGGATAGCACAATACAAGAAAAATGGGTATACTCTTCTTGAGAAAAGAAGAGGGAGAGTACCTAAAATGGGGAGTAAGCCAAAGAAGAAACCTGAAGAGATGACAGAGATAGAGCGACTTCAAGCAGAAAATGAGTACCTGAGAGCGGAGAATGCTATTCTAAAAAAGTTGAGATAACTCCGATTGAGGGACGAAAGGGAGCAAGAAGAAAAACAGAAATTGTTCAAGGATTAGTAACAGAGTTTCCTTTAGATATCCTTCTAAACATTATCAAACTTGCTTGTTCAACCTATTATTACCACTTAAAGCAACTGAATCAAGTAGATAAAAATCAATCTATCAAAGTGGAAATTCAAGCCATTTATGATGAACATGAGGGAAATTACGGATATCGTCGAATAACTCTTGAATTGAGGAATCGTGGTTTTGTAGTGAACCAGAAGAAGGTCCAACGTCTGATAAATCTCCTTGGTTTAAGTTCCCAAATTCGTCGTAAACGCAAGTATTTTTCATACCAAGGAAAAAGTTGATAAGAAAGCAGATGGCCTTATTCAACGGCAGTTTGAAGCATCCAATCCAATGGAAAAGTGCTATACAGATGTGACAGAGTTTGCCATTCCAAATAGCACACATAAATTGTATTTATCGCCTGTTTTAGATGGTTTCAACAGCAAAATTATCGTATCGCTTATAATCTCTCAACTTTACCAAACTTAGAACAAGTGAAATCTATGTTAGACCAGTCCTTCACAGAGGAGCATTATGAAAATACAATTCTCCATAGCGACCAAGGTTGGCAATATCAACATCAGTATTATCATCAATTTTTAGAGGATAAAGGGATCCAACCGTCCATGTCACGTAAGGGAAATAGTCCAGACAATGGTATGATGGAGTCTTTCTTTGGCATTCTTAAGTCTGAGATGTTTTATGGTTACGAGAAGATGTTTCACTCACTTGAGCAATTGAAACAAGCTATTGGAGACTATATTGATTATTACAATAACAAACTAATCAAGGTAAAACTAAAAGGACTTATTTCTGTGCAATACAGAACTAAATCCTTTGGATAAATTAGTTGTCTAACTTTTTGGGGTCAGTACAAATCGAGCTTTTTTCTTTATGTTAATTAAACTGACTAGGAGTTCCTGTATATCCTGACCAGTCCTTACTATAAAAGCGATCATTCAATTTATAGCTAGGTGCAGGTGTTGGATTACTAACGAAAGAATCAACGACCCTGTCAAAGGATACCCAACCTTTCCAGCCCATATGAATAGTGTCTTGCATAAAGTAAGGTTGATCGCCATCTTTTGAGAAATCTGCAATATTGGTAAATCCTTGACTTTCCAATTGATAACGGATTTTAGAAACCGTAGCATCATACATGTCCTGATTAAGTCCAGTATAAGCCATCCACTTGCTATTAACAGGTGGAATGACAAATATGACATTTGTATTTGACTTGGCAAATTGATTAAGAACCAGCTGTAAATCACCATATTCTTGAGAAACTTCATAGGAAAGATTTTTCTGGAAACCTTTAAGTTTACCAATCTTCTTAGATAAGCGTTCCTTATAAAAACGGTCATCAATTCCAAAGTCATTTGATTTGGTATGTGCTTCTGCATCTCTTACAGCAAGCTGATCAAGGGCATCATAAGAGAATTGGTCTGGTAACTCTTTAAGACAAGGAAGAACCTTCTTGTCATAATTAGCGTTATTTGACGCTGCTAAAGGGCTAAACAAGCTATCTTCTCGCCTATTTAGCTCTGCCATGAATTGAATATAGGTTTTATCGACAGTATTGAGATCTTGTCCTTTGGCCACTTTAGAAAGTTGAGATTTCATCGTTATCTCAGGTTTCATCTCTAAGATACGTTTAGCAGCATACTGTGAATTTGCATCCGTCTGATTTTGACTTAGGAAACTACTAAGTTGGTCGTTATTAAAGAACTGCTGAAAAGCTGCAGAATTATAACCTTTTTTAGTGAACCATTGCGGAGACAAGACGTACACAGCTGTACCGTTTTGTAATTCTGGAAGCATTTGTTGCATTCCCAAATAATGATTTAGAGAAGCTGACCCACGTTGTCCAATAAAGTATGGGCGATAGTTACGGTCGTATTTCTCTGCTAAAACAGCTGGATGAAGGGCATCAAAACGTAACCACTCACTAGACCCAAAGAAAGGTACAAAACGATGATTCTGGTCTGAAAGAGCGGTAGTTTTATTTTTCCGACTTTTAAAGTTCTCATTCGTCAGCGTTACTGCACTACGTTTTTCAGCCTCATAACTATATTTTCTGCCTTGTGGGTAGGCATATATAACTACTACTACCAAAACCAGGGCACAAATTACTGGACCAAAAATCTGCCATAAACGCTTAAGCATTGCGAAGCTCCGTTACCCCTTCAACAATCTTATTAGCTGTGTTCCAATCATCACGACCAAATTCTGAAACTGGGACACGAATATCAAAACGTGATTCCAATTCAACGATAAGTTCAACAGTTCCCATTGAATCAAGAACACCAGCATCAAAAAGGTCTTCATCCATCATGTCAGATACATCTTCCATGAACAGTTCATCAATAATTTCAATGACTTCTGCTTTTATATCCATTTTTAAATTTCCTTTACTTATTTTTTAGTGAACCAGAGATCATTCAAGAATCCAGAGAAAATCAAGAATGATAGCATAACTGTATTAAATGTGATAAAGATTCCCAAAGCCTTGGTCCATTTATTTTCGGGAAGAGGCTTAAGTCCTGCTTTTTTACGATCTTTATTAATGGTTTTCTTTTTACGTAACCAAGCATCGTTAATACCTAGACCAATACCATGAAATATACCATAAGCAATATAGTACCAAGTAATCCCATGCCAAAATCCCATAACCATCATATTGATGATATAAGCAACATTCGATGTGGTGTTACGATTTTTGAAAACCTTATTTCGCATGAGTACTATGACTAAGCGCATAAAGACAAAATCACGGAACCAAAACGACAGACTCATATGCCAGCGATTCCAAAATTCCTTCATATCACGGGAAATGAACGGTTTGTCAAAGTTAATAGGACTCTTAATCCCCATTAGATTTGAAACTGCGAGAGCAAACATTGAGTAACCCGCAAAGTCAAAGAAGAGATCAAACCCATAAACGTACATAAAACCTAGTGTGGGTAGATTAAAGATACCGCCTTGGCTCAATGCTTGTGCTTTTAATGGTGGTAAAAGCATACTCCCGAAAATCTGAGCTAAAACAAACTTATAAAGAAAACCAAGCATAATATATTTTACAGCTTGCTCTAACATGTTCAGCAGCTCGTCACGATTAGGAATTGACTGATAATCTTCATTAAAACGTTTGAAGCGATCAATGGGACCACTTGTGAAGGTCGGCATAAAGAGCATGAAGCGGAGGAATTCCCCTAGTGTGAACTCTTTAAGAACTCCATCACGCATCTCGATAATCATACCAACCGCACGGAAGGTTAAATAAGAGATGCCGAGAAAGTTTAAAAGTGACTGGGTTCCGTTAATGATAGGCTCTACCTTAACAAGAATCAAGGGAAGAACAACAAGAAACGAGTGCAAATAGAAGACCCATTTATTATCCCTTTGACTACGATAACGTTTGTATGAGTATACCCAGATGATTTGCCAGACAATATAGAAAAGCAAAGCTAAGATTTGGCTAGCATGGGTACCTGTCAGAGCAAGAACGATAAAGGTAATACTTACCAAGCATTCATAAATAGCAAAGCGCTTTTTAAAGAATAGACCTATAAAGATTGGTAATAAGGCTATTCCAAGATAGATGAAATAGAAAGGATTACCGTAGGGTTCTAAATGGGGAAGCTGTTTCAAGAAGTCTATCATCGGTTATTAACCTCACTGATAAGCCCCTTGATATCAATTTTCCCATTTGGTGTAAGAGGCAAGCTCTCACGATAGAGGAACTTAGTAGGCATCATGTATGACATCATGATATCTTCCAAGTCAGCTTTGATAGCCTTAGTAATATCGATGTCACGCTCAAACTGGTCACGTACGCCATCCTTAAGAATCACATAAGCCAAGAGGTTCTGAACCTTATGGTCTTTGTTATAACGTGGGACAGCTACTGCTGAATCGATATACTTAGACTTGTTAAGGTTTTGGGAAACATCTTCTAACTCAATACGGAAACCATTAAATTTAATCTGAAAGTCCATACGACCACCGAAAAGAAGGAGACCCTCATCAGTCATAGTACCCACATCACCAGTATGGTAAGCAGGTAGACCATTAAACTCGAAGAAGGCTTCCGCAGTCCTTTCAGGATTATTCATATAACCTTTTGAAACTGCAGGACCCGATACGATAATTTCACCCTGCTGACCATTTGGAAGGATATTACCGTCTTCATCGATAATATAAGTTGGTGAATCTTCCTTGGTATAACCAATCGGTAGACGATTAAGAGTAGCTAGCATCTCATCAGTTACCGCTACTGCTGATAAGGCAACAGTAGCCTCAGTTGGTCCATAAGCATTGACAATACGTGCTTCTGGGAAACGTTGGCGGAGTTTCTGAGCGGTCTTGACAGTCAACTCTTCCCCATCGAAATAGAAATGCGTAATTTCTGGCATCTTCTCTGCATTGAAGTCTTCAGACAACATTGCCATATCTGCAAATGATGGCGTGGATGTCCAAATGGCAATTGGAAGTGAAAAGATAGTTTCAAAGAGTTGCTTGAAGTCCTGAGTAATAGCTGAAGGAAGCGCATAGAGTGTTCCTCCAAGTGCCAAAGTTGGCGCCCAGTACATTACTGATAGGTCAAATGAATAAGGCGGTTGAGCCAACATTTGAGGACGTTTTGGAGTCGCAAATTCCTTGTCTGTAATCATCCAGTTGGTGAAACTAAGAAGGTTATTATGCGAAATCTGAACTCCTTTAGGTTTACCTGTAGTCCCTGATGTGAAGATGATGTAATAAGTATCATCACCTTTAACAGGGTGGGTTACTTCATAAGTAGTCTTGTTAGCAAAACTTTCCTTCACTTGATCCAATGTCAAGATTGGTGCTTTAACATCCTCTAGTGGGAAGGCGTTAATAGCAATAATCAGACTCGGCTCTGCCACTTCAACAATAGCTGTCACGCGCTCAAGAGCTGAGTGACTATCAATTGGTATATAGGCGTGACCAGATTTAGTTAAAGCTACGAAAGTTGCCAACATTTCATATTCTTGACCGCCATAAACTACAACAGGTGATTTTTCTGGGATATCAAGGCTATCAATCTTAGCAGCTAAACTATCCGAATCGGCTTTCAAATCGCCGTAAGTATGGACTTCCCCTAAAATATTGTAAACAGGAAAGTCGGGTTGTGATTGAGCAAACTGCTCAATCGTTTCAATCATATCTTTAATTTTTGTACTCGTCATTATTCTTCCTAAAATTCGTTATAGATAAAATTACCTTGACCTTGTCCTAGGTAATTGTAGAGATAAATTAGGGCCATAAAAATGGCGAAATAAAGCAAAGTTTGTCCTAAAAAGACGAGGACATTTTTATGTTTTAACATTCTAATTTTCGATACCTTTTTTATATAATATCCTTTATATTTTACCATCTTATCGGTATTTTTTCCAATAAAAAAGAAAAAAATAAATCAATTTCATTTCTTTTTCATCTATTACTTTCATTAATAAATAATACATTTAATAGCAAAAAAACAGAGCCTAAACGCTCTGCAATTTTTAATTATTTTGTGTTTTTTGGGCTGTCTGCATACGATAGTACATTCCCTTAGTCCTCATTAATTGATTATGTGTTCCATGTTCAACGATATCACCATTATTCATTACCAAAATAAGGTCTGCATTCTCAATGGTAGATAATCTATGAGCAATAATGAAACTCGTCCGACCTTTCATCAGTTTAGCAAAAGCTTCTTGAATAAGGAGCTCCGTACGGGTATCAATACTTGATGTTGCTTCATCCAAAATAAGAATTTTAGGAACATTGACAAATATACGAGCAATAGTTAGTAACTGACGTTGACCTTGTGAAAGAGATTGCCCTGCATCTCTCAAGAAAGTGTCGTAGCCTTGAGGTAATTGTTTAATAAAGAAATCAGCATTAGCTGCTTTGGCTGCTGCAACTACTTCCTCTCGACTAGCTTTTGGATTGCCATAGGCAATATTATCATGGATAGTAGCTACTTTAAGCCAAGTTTCTTGTAGAACCATCCCAATCTGCTTGCGAAGACTCTCACGGGTATAATACGTAATATCTCGACCGTCTAGCAAAATTTGACCCTTATCCAAGTCATAAAAACGCATGAGAAGATTAATCAAAGTAGATTTTCCTGCTCCTGTTGGGCCAACAATAGCAACGGTACTCGCAGCAGGAATATCAATACTCAAATCCTTAATAAGAGGTTTATTTTGCAAATAGCCAAATTGAACATGATCAAATTGAAAATGTCCCTGAACTTCTGCTTCGTCCAAAACCGCATTTCCCGTTTCTGATATTTCATCTTCATCTAAAATCATATATAGACGATCAGCACAGGCTAAAGCACTTTGAAGTTCAGATAGGACAGAAGAAATGTCATTAAAAGGTTTGGTATACTGAGTGACATAGTTTAGGAAGGTAGTCAATTGTCCCACTGTAAATGTGCCGCCCGACATGATGCGATAGGCACCAACACCTGTAATGAGAGCGTAAAGCAAGCTATTAAAAAAACGTGTAGCTGGGTTAACCGCTGACGAGTAAAAGATGGCTCCCTGTGAATAGTTAGCATACTTACCATTAACCTCATTAAAATTGCGAACCATCTGGTCTTGAGCATTTAGAATTTGTACCAGAGCTTCCTGAGTTAGACTTTCTTCGATCAGCTGAGTCTGTTTGCCCCTCCACTTGGTTTGATTGCGATAGAGTTGATAACTCTTCCTAGCAATGAAACGAGCCACAAGCATTGATAAAGGTGTCATCACTAGAACTAAGAGCATCATGAACCAGTCTAAGCGAGCCATGGTAATGATTATGACAAAGATGGTCAAAAGCCCAACGAAAAATTGATTAAAGAACATAAGGAGACCATTATTCAATTGGTCACTATCTGTAGTCACGCGGCTAACCATGTCTCCAGTTCCTTGACGATCAAGATAACTGAATGGAATAGCATGGATTTTCATCATGACTCGTTCACGTAAACTTTCGCTATAAGAATAAATCAATCGATTATAAATCAAAGGGTTAAGCCACTGGATTGCACTATTAGCTAAGATAAGCAAAAGCATCTGCCAAATCAAACGTGACATCAAAAAGACAGCATTCATCTTAAGAACAGCATCTACTGCATCGCCAAGCAAAATAGGGAAGTAAACAGTCAAAGCAACTTGAACAATGGTCCCAACAGTTGCTAAGGCAAAGAGGTAACGCTGACTTAGGATATCTTTACATAATCGTTTAAGCGTTGACTTGTTATTTCTAGCCTTCATCAGCGACCACCTTTTGATGTTGAGAATAATGAATGTCTTGATAGATTTTATTAGTGGCAAGCAATTCTTCATGATTACCAAGACCAACTTGATGTCCCTTATCAAGTACCAAAATTTGATCAACAGCTTTTAAGCTATTTGTTCTCTGTGAAATAATAATCAAACTAGTTGATTTAAGATTTTCTCTGATAGCCGCTAGTAGACGACTTTCAGTCAAATAATCTAAAGCCGAGGTCGAATCATCCAAAATTAAGAATGGTGCTGGTCGCATCAAAGCACGCGCAATAGTCAGACGCTGACGCTGACCACCCGAAAAATTACGGCCAAAAGACTCCACTGGCTCATCTAAGCCAAGCTCCTTTTCTCTTACAAAATCAGAAGCCTGAGCCATGTCAAGAGCATGCCACAGTTCTTGATCACTTGGTTCGTAATCAAGTCCCAATGACAAGTTTGAACGAATGGTTCCCCTAAATAACTCAGCTTTCTGTGGGACATAGGCAACCCAAGACCGCCACTCTTTGAGATTATTCGGCGACAACTGATTCTTAAAGATAGTCAAACTACCAAACTGAGGTTGATAAAGATTCATAATTAAATTGACCAAGGTCGATTTACCCGAACCTGTACCTCCAATAATCCCCAGAGACTCGCCTTCAAAAGTCTTAAAGTCGATTTCTTGTAGCGATGGTTGACTAGCTGTAGGATAAGTAAAAGTCATCTTGTCAATTTCAAGAGCTATGCTTGGTTGATTTGGTTTCTTAATTATTAAAGGCGCTTCAATGTCCTCATCTTGAAGATTGAAGATAGCTTGGACTCGTTTTGCCGAAATAAAGCTTTGGTTGAGATTCGTCAACATCATAGCTAATTTAAGGAGCTCCGCCAAAATCTGCAAAAGATAATTAACCAAGGCGATTAGCATACCTTGAGACAAAAGACCACCTTGAATTTGCACATTTCCTTGCCAAAGTATAGCAATTAAGGTCATATTAACAACCAAGAATGTCAAAGGACTAATGAGACTTGATATCACCCCTGTTTTAAGTTGCCACTTCTTCAACTCTTTATTGACAGTGGTAAAGTTATCTAATTCACGCTCACTCTGACCAAAAGCACGAATAACCCTCATGCCCTCGAGTTGTTGACGAGTATTGGTCACAATTGATTCATTAATCAATCGAATCTTAGCATATAGAGGATTGACAATACGACTAGCTAGTACAATTATAAGAGACAATACCAAGACCATCCCAAGAAACCATAAGGTTAAACGTGGGCTGATACGGAATGCCATAATAATGGCTCCCGTCACAATTATTGGTGCCCTTAAAAAGAGTCTTAAAAACTGATTAATACCTGTTTGAATTTGAAAGGTATCTCCAGTCAAACGTGTTACCAAACTTGAAGTACCTATCTCATCACGCTTTTCCTTTGACAATCGCATCATTTTTGCATACAAATCATTTGTTAAAGCTTGGGCATAGCCAACTGCTGCCCTAGATGAAAAATACTGTGCTGAAATAGCAACGACAACCCCAATCACGGCAAGTCCGAACAAGAGAAAAATCATCATAAACAGATGATTTTGGTCTCTATTTGGAATAGTTGTATCGACAATTCCAGCAATCACCATAGGAACTAAGAGTTCGAAACTAGCTTCGATTAATTTAAAAACAGGTCCCAGGATACTATCTTTAACAAATCCTTTGAAATAAACTAATAATGCTTTCATTTGTCTTTCCTTAAGAATGAGGTGGTTACTCTTAGAGACGAGAGAATATTCGCATCAGAAAGAGATTCAACTGCACTTCTTTGGCGTAATAAATATTTCCGCCATTTGTATAAAGTTTTCCCCCACCATAATACATGGCAACAGGTTGATAATAAGTATAGGTTTCCCCACTAGTGTTTCCTAGACTTGGAGCAACGACATCTTTAGAATAGGCATTTGCTAGTTCAACGGTGTTAACACCACCGTTATCAGCAACATAATCAATATAGGTCTTACCAAAGTTATAAGCTTGCACTGCTGTCCAGGGATCGACCTTATGGTGGACAGCTTCTTCAAGATTATCCGAAAGCACCTTCACCCCCTGACGGATACTTTCTTTTTGATCTGTAATGGAGTTGGTCACCCCCGTAGAACTTTCACTGGACTGCATTACGTCGTCTGTCTTTCCCTTGCTTTCTGTGTAAATCATAGCAAGAACCAAATCGACATTAGTTGTATTTTTAATGTCATCCTCTGCTAAGACCTCCTTAACCAGGGATTCATAAGTTAGGACATGTTGGATATTGGCATGGATTCGATAGCATTGGATACTTATTATGAACACTACGACAAAAACCACCAGACGTCTTATCCATTTAAACATATTATTTATTGACGATATCCTCGATATTTTTGATGTGAATAGAGTAGGTGCCATCAGGATTTTGAATAAATTCAACACTATCAGCATCCTGATAAACGTTATTCGGCACAATTAACTCAATCCCATTTGATAACGATAGTTTTTGATTCTCCAATTTTTTAATTTGACGAGAATGGTCAATATCTGAAACCGAAATGGGTTCAGGAATAGCTTCTTTTAGCTCATCAACGAAGGTCAAACGAGCAGTCAAATTATTATCAAAGAGCTGGTCCGCTAATTTTTCAGGTGACAACTCTTGATCTTCTTCCAAATTATTGAAAATAGCAGATTTCATTTTTCCTTGGAAGTTAAAGTCATCCTGATTGAAATTCTCAGCAATCTTCTGAGCAGTATCTTCAACCATCTTAATCGATTTTTTAACAGACTGCTCAGGTTGGACCTGCAACAGATTTTCAGAGAAATAATTGGCAAAACTACCATTATGCTTAATACGTTTTTCAATCAGATAATACTGCTTACTACTACGGTTGATAACCAAAGCTTCATCTGGTGTCTGGGCCGCAGAAGGCAGATTATTTTGTGACAACTGAATAGGATGCTGACTATTTCCCAAAGAATGAACCAAACTATCCTTAAGAGCAATGCGCAAGAAAGCAAAATATTCTTGACCTTCTTTATCAAACTGAATAAAGACCAAATCATTGGTCTTTTGATCTTCAGAAATGACAAATTCTTCCTTCCAAAGTTTGGAAATTTTGACTGAACTTTCCATCAAATCATTTCCTATATGACTGATGAAAACATTCTCTGTATCGAAATACCCTCGTTTAGCCTCATCAGAAAAAACCTTAGAGAGTTTCTTTCTAAAATACTCATCTAAACGTGGCGTTATTTCAATAGGTGATTCTGCCAAAACCAGCTCCGTATCATTTGGCGAAAACTGATGAATGATAATGCGTTTAATATATAGATCTAACATAATTTATTAATAGAGTGGGAAAGCATATGTAAGAACTTTAACATCTCCACGAATGCGTTCCAAAACTTCAGGTTTATCGTGATTTTCTAAAGCTTCAACCATCCACTCTGCAATCTGACGGCTCTCAGCTTCACCCATACCACGGCTTGTAATTGCTGGACTACCGACACGAATACCAGATGTTTTGAATGGAGATAACTGCTCATAAGGAATACTATTTTTGTTCAAAGTAATATTTACTTCTTCAAGAACGTTTTGCGCAACCTTACCATTTTCGACAACTTTAGTAACATCAACCAAGAAGAGATGATTATTAGTTCCACCTGAGATTACTCGGAAATCTGGATGTTGGTTGAAAACGTCCGCCATGGCAGCAGCATTCTTGATAACATTTTCACCGTATTCCTTAAAGGCAGGGTCAAGTGCTTCTTTAAGAGCGACAGCCTTGGCAGCAATAACGTGTTCCAGTGGGCCACCTTGCAAACCAGGGAAGACCGCAGAATTCAATTTCTTAGCGATATCTTCATCATCAGTCAAAATCAAACCACCACGAGGTCCACGAAGTGTCTTGTGGGTTGTTGTAGTTGTCACATGTGCATAAGGAACCGGACTTGGATGATGACCAGAGGCTACAAGACCTGCAATGTGAGCCATATCTACCATGAGGTAAGCACCTACAGCATCAGCGATTTCACGGAATTTAGCAAAATCAATGATACGTGAGTATGCTGAAGCCCCTGCCACGATAAGTTTGGGTCTCACTTCTTTTGCTTGAGCAAGGATAGCATCATAATCAAGAAGTTCACTTTCCTTATCAACATTGTAAGACACAAAGTTATAGGTCTTACCAGAGAAACTAACTGGTGCACCGTGTGTCAAGTGACCACCCGCTGACAAATCCATCCCCATAACTGTATCACCAGGTTGGATTAAAGACATGTAAACAGCAGCATTGGCTTGGCTACCTGAGTGAGGTTGCACGTTAGCAAATTTTGCCCCAAAAAGTTTCTTAGCACGTTCAATGGCAAGAGTCTCAACCACATCAATAACGGCTGTACCACCATAGTAACGTTTACCTGGATAGCCTTCTGCGTATTTGTTAGTCAAGAGCGTTCCTTGAGCAGCCATAACGGCTTTAGAAACCACGTTTTCAGAGGCAATCAATTCAATATTATTTTGTTGGCGTTCTGCCTCAGCATCGATGGCGTTCCATAGTTCAGGGTCAAATGCTTTGTAATCTTCTTTATCAAAAATCATTGAGGTCTCCTTTGAGGTCTAATGGGCTTTCAAACAACTCACCCACAAACAGTCGAAAGTTATCTCACTCTTTCTTAAGTCTCTGTTAGTCATTTTATTCCATAGTCAACTCTGGAAGAGCTGCCAATAGGTCATCTTTTGTTATTTTCCCTTGTCTGAGAATCCTAGCAGGTGAAACCGACAAATCCAAAATCGTCGAATCTACACCTAACAAGGCATTATCATCCTGATAGCCAGTCACCTGAAAATCAAATTGCGCTCTAATATCGTCGAAATGACGACCGCTTTCCTTCCCAGACTTATTGGCTGATGGACCAATCAAAGGCCCCTCAGCTTGAATCAACTCTCTAGTTACGGGATGGTTTGGTAATCGAAATCCAACCGTTGCCAATCCTGAATTAATCCATCTAGGTACTTGATCATTAGCTTTTAAGATGATGGTCAGAGGTCCAGGCAAAAAAGCATCGTACAATTGTTTCAAATACTTGGGTTGCTCCTTTGAATAGAAGAGGATATCTTCATACGAGGCTACATTCAAATTCATGGCTTTGTCTCTAGGCCGATTTTTTAGCTCATAAACATAATCGACTGCCTTCTCATCCAAAGCCTTGGCAAACAGACCATATACGGTCTCTGTAGGGAGAACAACGGCCTCACCATTATTTAAAATTTCTCTTAACTGTTTCTTACTTTCCATCATCCATCACGACCATTCTATCCTGTCCAAATTGATCCTTAAGGATACGCACATGCTTATCTGGAAAATGTAGTGACAAAAGTTTCCTTAAATCTTCGCCTTGCTTATAGCCTATCTCAAAATAGAGTTTTCCTTGAGAATTTAGATACTTATCTGCGTCCTCAAGGATTTGTCTATAAATGGCAAGTCCATCTTCATCAGCAAACAAAGCCATCTTGGGCTCGCTAGTCAAGACATTTAAACCAACTTCGTCCTTATCATTTTCAGAAATATAAGGAGGATTCGACACAATGATATCAAAACAACCGGAGACATTTTCAAAAACATCCGCTAGAACAAAGCTGATATCTACCCGATTTAGCTTAGCATTATCCTTAGCAAGTACCAAAGCATCAGCTGATAAGTCACTAGCCGTCACTTGCCACATAGGACGACTCTTTTTCAGGGAGACCGCAATAGCACCACTGCCAGTGCCTATATCAAGAACCTTGAGCTCTGTGTTCGGGTTTTCTGCCAAAATTAGGTCCACTAATTCCTCAGTTTCAGGACGAGGAATCAAAACACGCTCATCAACTTGAAAACGTAGACCATGAAATTCCTCATAACCTAAAATATATTGGGCAGGCTTGTGAGCTGTAAGTTGCGTGAAAATATGAGCTAAAAGATTTCCGTCTTCCTCCGAAACTTCCTGTCTCAATTGAAGAACAAAATGAGTCAAATCCCATTGTTTCAAACCACGATAAACAAAGGAAACAGCCTCAGGTTCTTCACCGATAGCTTCAAGCTCCTTCTCATAACCGGCCAGGACATCCGCTAAAATCATTTGTTAAGCTCTTCCAATTTTTGTGTTTGATCGTAAAGAACCAAAGCATCGATAACTTCATCCATTTTACCAGCCAAAATCGTATCTAATTTTTGAAGGGTCAAACCAATACGGTGGTCTGTGACACGGTTCTGTGGAAAATTATAAGTACGGATACGCTCTGAACGATCCCCTGTACCAACTGTAGATTTACGCTCAGCATCTTGCTCATCTTGAGCAATTTGTGCAAAATGGTCCGCAACACGCGCACGGATAATCTTCAGGGCTTTATCACGGTTTTTCTGTTGGGTACGTTCTTCTTGCATCTCAACTTTGATTCCAGTAGGAATGTGAACCATACGCACCGCAGTTGCAACCTTATTGACGTTCTGTCCACCGGCACCAGAGGCGTGATAAATATCGACACGAAGATCCTTAGGATCGATTTCGTACTCCATTTCTTCAACTTCTGGCATTACCAAAACAGTTGCTGTAGAGGTATGAACACGACCTTGACTTTCAGTCACAGGTACACGTTGTACACGATGTGCTCCAGACTCATATTTGAGTTTAGAGTAGACTGATTGTCCTGAAACCATAGCAACCACTTCCTTGATACCACCAACACCATTGTATGATGCTTCCATTACTTCAAAGCGCCACCCTTGTGTTTCAGCGTATTTTTGGTACATAGCTAGGAGGTCACCCGCAAACAAGGCAGCCTCATCTCCCCCAGCAGCCCCACGAATTTCAAGGATGATATTTTTGTCGTCATTAGGGTCTTTTGGCAAGAGGAGAATTTTCAAGCGTTCTTCATACTCTTCTTTAGCTGCTTTGGATTCTTTAAGTTCTTCCTTAGCCATTTCTTCCAAATCAGCATCACCACTAGCTTCCTTAATCATCTCTTCAGCATCTGAGATATTTTGGATAACTTGCTTGTACTCACGGTAAGCTATGACAGTTTCACGGGTGTTAGCCTCTTCACGCGACAACTCCATGAAGCGTTTGGTGTCTGATACAACTTCAGGGTCGCTAAGCAATTCGCCCAATTCCTCATAACGGTCTTCAACCGCCTGCAACTGATCATAAATGTTCATTTGTTATTTTTCTCCTTATATACCTGATAGTTATCTTTAATTCTGTTTCAAAGGAACTATTCTTTCTCGAGGCGGATTAAACCAATGTTTTCGGCAAACCGAGATATAACTTTCGTGACCTCCAATTTGTACCTGTACCCCCTCATAGACTGGCTCACCATCTTCCATTCGTAGAACCATGGTTGCCTTTCTCGAACAGTAGTGACATATGGTCTTAATCTCTTCGATTTTATCAGACAAAAGCAAGAGATACTTAGATCCTTCAAATAGATTGTTTTGAAAATCATTTTTGAGACCAAATGCCATAACTGGGATATCTAACTCGTCAACAATTCGTGCCAAATCATAGACATTTGCACGAGTTAGAAACTGTGCTTCATCAATCAAAACGCAATAAGGCCGCGGACTCATATCATCAATGTAAGCAAAAATATCCGTGTCATTCCCAATTGGATAAGCCTTACGTCTCATACCAATACGACTGGAGATATAGCCGACCTCGTCTCGATCATCTAATCGACTGGTCAGTAGCACTACCGGCTTTCCTTGCTCTTCGTAATTATATGCAACCTTAAGAATCTCAATGGATTTCCCAGAATTCATGGTTCCATAGCGAAAATAAAGTTGTGCCACACCAGACTCCTCTAAAATTTTTATTGTACCTATTTTATCATAATTTTAAGCGCAAAAGGGAGAGAGTCCGAACAATTTTTGAAAAAAAGTTCGTCTTACTCCCTTAATTATAAAGTGGGACTAAAAAGTAACTTAAAACTTTTCAATAATCTTCTCTTGTGAAACTCCTCAACTCTAAAATACTATTTGAGGTCCTACTAAATAAGAAGTATCGTTACTACCACTTCCTTATGAATAGGCTTTAGCTAATCGTGAAAGGAGTTCTTCTTTCTCTTCATCACTAGCAAAGGAAGCTTCAATCGCTGTCTTATTATGTGCATAGAAATCTTGAACTGTGCTATCAAAATACTTGTGATAGAGTTCGTATTCCTTAGTTAAATTTGTATCAGAAACCGTACGATTGTCTGTATTAATCGTAATGTTAGCACCTGCTGCTTTCATTTTAAGGTATGGAAAATCATTAACAGTCACTGCTGCCTTGGTCTGTAGATTACTTGTTAAGCATAACTCACCCGTCAGACCGTTTTTGACAAATTCATCCAAAAGTTCTGGTTCTTGAGCCAGGATAGTCGCATGACCATTACGCTTAATTCCCATAGCAATTGACTCAGCAAGAAAAGCCGGACAGCCACACTCACCAGCATGAAAGGTCATAGGACGGTTGTAACTTTTGACTTGTTCAATAAGAGGTTTAATAGCTGCAGGTCCATAATTAAGCTCATCCCCAGCGAAATCAAAACCAACAAAGTCACTATCTCTGACTTGATTAGCTTCATCAAGAATACGAGCTGTTAATGATTGATCTGATTGGCGCATGCCACAAACCAGTGCCTTAGCAATAATACCAAATTCTTCTTGAGCTTGACGTAATCCTTGACAAACAGCATCAATTGTCTCAGTGACAGTCAATCCCTTATCCATCGACAATTCTGGTGCGAATCTCACTTCAATATAGATAACATTTTCTAAAGCAGCTTGTTTGGCAACATCATAAGCAGCAATAGTTAAAGCCTCATTAGTTTGTAGTAAGGGGCGAATATAATCAAAGGACTCTAAATATTCAAGGAGACTCTCACAGGTAACCGGCGCTGTCACGTGCTGTTTGAGCTCCTCATCATCCTCAGGCAAATCAATCTGTGCCAACTCAGCTAGGTGACGAATGGTACTTAAAGATAAAGAACCGTCCAAATGGCAGTGCAATTCTATTTTAACCAACTTATGAAAGTCAATAGCAGTCATATTTCTTTTCCTCTCTAAATAATATTCTATTAATTCAGATAAAATGATTTATAATCTTATCTTACCTATCAAGAATCAATATGTCTTCTCCAAAAGAACGTAGTCGATTCTTGAAATGCCATCAGAATTTTGTTAGGATGTGACTATCAAGAATACAAGGAGAAACTTTATGTCTGACTATATTTTACCAGAAGTTTGGGAAAATCCAACCTCTATGGGAGGTGCCTGGGGTGGCCTCAATCAACCTACAGCTGGTGCACGTTTTGAACAAACTTTACCTAAAGGTGACCAACCTTTCCAGCTCTATACTTTCCCAACACCAAATGGTATCAAGGCAACTATCATGCTAGAAGAACTGAAGGAATTTGGTGTGACTCAAGCGGGTTATGACGCTTATCGTATTAAGATTGGTGACGGTGACCAATTCGGCTCAGACTTTGTTGCAATTAATCCAAACTCAAAGATTCCAGCCATGATGGATTATTCTGAAGACCAACCAGTTCGTGTCTTTGAATCAGCTAACATCCTCCTTTACTTGGCTGAAAAATTTGGCAAACTCATTCCAACTGATCACACAAAACGTACGGAAGTTCTCAACTGGCTCTTTTGGCAAACAGGTGCTGCTCCTTTTCTAGGTGGTGGCTTTGGGCACTTCTTCCACTATGCACCTGAAAAAATCGAATATGCCGTCAACCGTTTTGCCATGGAAGCCAAACGCCAACTTGACTTGCTTGATAAAGAATTAGCAACTAAACCTTACATTTCTGGTGATGAATACACTATCGCTGATATCGCAATCTGGTCTTGGTATGGCCGTCTTGCTCAAGATAAGATTTGGGACAAGGCTGGTATTTTCCTTGATGTAAAAGAATACAAGCACCTTCAAGCATGGACTGAGAAGATTGCTAACCGTCCAGCAGTTAAACGCGGACTTGAAGTCGAATATAAAGAGATCTAATTTTTGTAACGGTTTGCCTAGGCTAACCGTTTTTCTATAATTTCATGATATAATAAAGGCAAACTCACAAGGAGACAAACATGACTTTATTTCAAGCAATTTTAGAAAAAATCAAATCCTACGACACTATTATTATTCATCGCCACCAACGACCAGACCCCGATGCCATTGGTAGTCAGATAGGGCTAAAAGAAATTTTAAAAACAAACTTCTCAGATAAAAAGATTCTTGCAACAGGTGTCAATGAACCTACCTTATCTTGGATTGCTGAGATGGATGAGGTGTCCGACAATGATTATGAAGGTGCTCTTGTTATTGTTACCGATACAGCCAATACTCCACGTATTGATGATGATCGTTATGATAAGGGAGAATTTCTTATCAAAATTGACCATCATCCTAACGATGATGCTTATGGAGACCTGCTTCTGGTTGATACCTCTGCTTCAAGTGCCAGCGAAATTGTGACCGACTGGGCTCTCACTCTTGGTCTTTCCTTATCAGATGCTGCTGCTCGTGTTCTCTACAATGGTATTGTTGGCGATACGGGGCGATTCCTCTACCCATCTACAACACCTAAAACACTACAAATCGCTGCTAAACTTCGCGAATATGACTTTGATTTTGCATCTATGGCTCGGCGAATGGATAGTTTTCCTTTCAAAATTGCTAAACTTCAAGGCTATGTTTTCGATAATCTTGAAGTTGATGAAAATGGGGCAGCTCGCGTCGTCTTAACTCGAAAAGTTCTTGATGACTTTAATATCACTGATGCTGAGAGTTCTGCTATTGTTGGAACTCCTGGCCGGATTGATAGCGTTGAATCATGGGCTATTTTCGTAGAGCAACCTGAGGGCCATTACCGTGTACGTCTTCGTAGTAAAACCATTGTCATCAATGAAATTGCCAAACGCCATGACGGTGGAGGCCATCCACTTGCTAGTGGAGCCAATTCCTACAGCTTAGAGGAAAACGAACAAATCTATCAAGAAATTAAGGATACTGTTGCCCATGCAACTCACTAATCGTCGTGTACATCTCATGGGGACTGTGATTGATGTCTCCATCTATCATAAACAGCCAGAGCCTCTACTTGATCAAGTTGAAGAGTTGCTTAATCTTTATAATAAGCGTTTTTCCGCCAATGATGACAGTTCCGAACTCATGAAAATTAACAAGGCGGCAGGCTTACATCCTGTGAAGATCCACCCAGAACTTTTTGAACTTATTTCTCTTGGAAAATGGCACAGTTGCCAGCCGGGCAGTCACCTTAATATTGCTATTGGACCTCTCATTCAGACTTGGCGAATCGGCTTTTCTGATGAAAGGCTTCCCTTTCCTGAAGAAATCACTCTGCTCTTAGATATTATTAATCCCAATGCTATCGTTCTATCCGATGAAAATCAAAGCGTCTTTCTCCAAGAAAAAGACATGAAAATTGATCTTGGTGCTCTGGCAAAAGGTTATATTGCAGATCGTATTGCAGATTATCTTAAAGCTGAAAATGTCACTAGTGCTCTGATTAATCTGGGTGGCAATGTCCTAACATTTGGACCAGCCTTACACAATCCTGATCAAAAATGGCGAATTGGTATTCAAAATCCTAAGGAGACTAGAAATACTAACCTTCTAGTACTTGCCATAAGAGATCAATCTGTAGTTACTTCAGGGATATATGAACGCACTTTTGAGATAGATGGCAAAACCTATCATCATATTTTTGATAGTCAAACTGGCTATCCAGTCTCTAGTGACCTAGCTAGTCTCACCATTATTTCATCTCTCTCAGTGGATGGCGAAATTTGGACCACCCGTTTATTTGGATCAAGTCTCGAGCGCATTTTCCAGGAAGTTAGCTCACAACCTAATCTTGAAGCAATCATAGTTGATAAAGATAATCACTGCTTCCAGACAGCTGGCATATACAAGATTCGACTTTCCTAAAAAATAGTAAAAAAGACTTGTCAAGAAGATTAGCTTTTGATAAACTAAAATAGTTAAAAAAACTATGGTACGGAAAGTACCATGGCAGAAAGGAAATATTTTAACATGAAAAAAGATATCCATCCAGATTACCGTCCAGTAGTATTCATGGACACAACTACTGGTTACCAATTCCTTAGCGGTTCAACTAAACACTCAAACGAAACAGTTGAATTCGAAGGTGAAACTTACCCACTTATCCGTGTAGAAATCTCATCAGATTCTCACCCATTCTACACTGGCCGTCAAAAATTCACACAAGCAGACGGACGCGTGGATCGTTTCAACAAAAAATACGGTCTCAAATAAGCAACCTCTTGTTGTTAAGCCATTTTAATTAGAATGGCTTTTTTCTGTGTTCTCGGCTATAACCTCTCCTTCATATTTAGAATAAAAAAAAACAGCTTCCCAAGGGAAACTGTTTAATCATCTTATCCTGCTTTACCAATAGCCAAAGCCCAGATAAAGAAAATAGCAAATCCAAACAAGAAAATCAAACCTGCAATAGCAAGCCCTTTCAACCAAGTTGGAAGGTTTTTCTTCTCATTTGTAACAAGTACATAGTTCAAAAGCGCAAAGAATGGTGTTGTAAGGAAAGAACCAATCATAGCGAAACGAAGCATTATTGCTACTTGACCTTGGAAGAAGAAAATAATGATAAGACCAAGAATAGATGTCAAGGTCATCCAAACTTTCAAAGGTGACTCATTAGAATCTTCTTTGTTAAACAAAAGACGAAGAGATGTTTCATTCACACGTGAGTAACCATCAATAACTGTAATTACAGTACCGAAGATACACAAGAAAGCAATAAAGGTAATCAAATAACGTGACCAGTTACCAAGTACTGATGCGTACATATCGACAAACTGAGCAATATACTTAGCCGAAGCAGCTTCAACAGGTTTACCAGTTGGATATTGGATAAGGGCACCAAGTGCTACAAAGAATACTGCAAGTATAGCTGTTCCGATATAACCAACGTTAAAGTCAAAGAGTGCGTCTTCGCTATTAAAATCAACTGTTTTCTTTTTCTCAGCTGACCAAAGTGAGTTGATAGCTGAAATCTCAATTGGAGCAGGCATCCATCCAAGAAGTGATACGATAAATGGAAGGGTAACTAGCTGCCATGGTGATTTTTCAACGAAATCAGCTCTGTACTCCGGATGTTTGATTGCCGCAATAACAACTGCTGCTACTGTTGCAATAGTCAAAGCCGACATGATCCATTTAGCCATACCGTCAAGAAATTTGTAACCACCAAAGAGTAACATACCCCAGATAATTGCCACCAAAATAATTGACCATGTAGTAATACTCAAACCAAGCATTGGAAAGGCACTGGCAATGATGGCTGAACATAGAATGGAAACTCCCGCTGTGTTAACTAAGGCTGAAAAGACATTCAAGATGAAGAATACCCAAAGGTAAAATTTTCCCTTTTTAGCGTAACCTTCAACTAAAGTTTTTCCTGTATCTGCGGTATATTCCGCACCAAAACGGAAGAACGGATACTTGAAGACATTGGCAAGAATAACCAGACCTAGTAAGGCCCATCCATAAGAAGCACCCGCTTGAGTTGAGGAAACGATGTGGGAACCACCTACAGCAGCAGATGCCATTAGGATACCTGGTCCCATTGCTTTTATTTTACTACGCCAGGTAGACTGATTAGTTGCCTCTATTTGTGACATAAAAAATCTCCTAAAACAAATTTTCAGAATAATCTGAATTGGTAATTACCATTTTACACAATTGTTGGAATAATTTCAATAGCTTTTCACATATTTTCTGAAAAATCGGCTCTATAATTTCTGTAGTGGGTAAAACCACTGTAGAGATTATAGAGCTTTTTAAGTATACACAAAAAGTCCCATAAGAACTATAATGAAGAGCGACAAAACCATCATTAGGAAGAACTTATGAGACTTATGAAGAATACCACAAAATTAATCGGAATTAATCGGAATTAAAGACCCTAACATCATTATTTCTCTTGTTTTTGAAACGGATACTCATATCGAGGTTCAAGCAAAACTGGAATACCAATACTACTATGTCTTAAAAAGCGTCGCTTCCAGTGTGAAAGTTGTAGGCAAGTCACGGGGTCTGAGACATATATCGTTGAGAAAAACCACCAAATTTCAAATCTAGGCCGACAAAAGGTCTCACAACTCCTCACTGAGAAGATGTCACTCACGGATATTGCCAGAAGACTTCATGTATCAACGACCACTGTCTATCGCAAACTTGACCAGTTTAATTTCAAGGAACATTATGACAAACTACCAGCTGTTATGTCCTGGGATGAGTTTAGTTTCAAGAAAGGTGAATTCGCTTTTGTGCCTCAAAACTATGAGAACAACAAACTCATACCCATCCTCGATAATCGCCGCCAAACCACTATTCGAAACTTCTTTTTGAAGTATCCATTGAAAGTACGCCAAAAGGTAAGGTTTATCACGATGGATATGTCAGGAGCTTATATGCCACTAGTTCGAAGACTTTTTCTAAATGCCCAAATATCATTATTGATCGTTTCCACATCATCCAGCAGCTTGATCGAGCCTTTTTAAAGAAAAGAATTGCCATTATGAACCAGTTTAATAAGAATTCACTACCTTATTGAGATTAAAAAAATCACTGGTGACTCTCTCAAAAGGACAGCCGTAAGTTATCTTGTAAATCATTTCATTCGAAAACCTTTTGTCAAACCTTAAACCCACATGAAGTCCTTGAGAAGACACTGGATTTCTCAGAAGAGTTCGCTAATTATCACAACCTCTATCACCTTTAGGAAGCGTGTTTTCATCACTCTGAACATTCAAAAAGAGAAGACCTATATGGTCCTCTCTAGATGTTATCTTTTCGTCACCCACTACAGCTAACAAAGAGCAACTCTTTTTAGCTTATTTTGCTTTAAACTTCGAAACCTTCTGCCACAACTTCAGCAAAGTTTTCTTCGATAATGCTAGCACAGTGATTACAGATAGTCGCGTTGTAGCTACGTTCTTTAGTAGTTCGATCAATACGACGACAACGGTCACATACTTCACCTTCAGCACGTTCTACTGTGAATGAAACACCTTGGAATCTTACAGCAG
Source organism: Streptococcus thermophilus (assembly GCF_010120595.1). Taxonomy (NCBI): domain Bacteria; kingdom Bacillati; phylum Bacillota; class Bacilli; order Lactobacillales; family Streptococcaceae; genus Streptococcus; species Streptococcus thermophilus. Next base: position 1,240,719 of record NZ_CP038020.1, on the reverse strand, counting down.
ATTCAGGAACATCTCCTTCAGCAATAGTTAGAGCTGAAACAATCAAAAGTTGAGCAAGGTTAGTATTCAAACTTTCAAGAAGTTCTTTTACTTCAGCATCTGGATAGATAGTTAAATGAGCTTCAAGCGATTTACCAATAACTTTTTCATTACGAGCTTCTTCCAAAGCTTTTTGAGCTTTTCCACGGAAGTCCATGAAGGCATTCCATTTTTCAAGAAGTGCATCTTGATTAGCAAAGTCTTCTGCTTCTGGCAACTCTGACAATTGAACATAGTCTTCATTTTCAAATTCAAGATATGACCAAATTTCTTCTGCAGTATGAGGAAGGATTGGAGTCAAGAGTTTTGTAATCTTAACAAGAATATCGTAGAAGACTGTTTGCATTTGACGACGTTCAAGTGATTTAGCACTCTCAATGTAAACGACATCTTTGGCAAAATCAAGATAGAAGGCTGACAATTCAACATTAATGAAGTTAACTAAAGATTTGTAAATAGTCAAGAATTCGAAGTTTTCATAGGCATCACGAATACTCTTAACCAATTGGTTAAAACGAATAGTCATATATTGATCGACAGAGCGCAAATCTTCAAATGCTACTGCATCAGTTGTTGGATTGAAGTCAGAAGTATTAGCAATCAAGAAACGAAGTGTGTTACGAATCTTACGATAAGATTCTGATACTTGGCTAAGGATATCCATTGAGATACGAACATCATTGCTAGTATCTACACTTGTTACCCAAAGACGAAGAATTTCAGCACCAAATTGTTTCTCAACATCACTAGGAGCAATTGTATTTCCAAGAGATTTGGACATCTTTTCACCCTTACCATCAAGTGCAAAACCTTGAGACAAGAGTTGTTTATATGGTGCAACACCATGGTTGGCAACTGAGGTGATAAGTGATGAGTTGAACCAACCACGGTATTGGTCTGAACCTTCGAGATAGAGATCAGCTGGATATGTTAACTCTGGACGGTTTACAACAACACCATTCCATGACGATCCTGAGTCAAACCACACATCCATAATATCATTTTCTTTAGTGAACTCACCATTTGGTGAACCTGGATGTGTAAAACCTTCTGGAAGAAGATCTTTGGCATCACGTTCCCACCAAATAACTGATCCATGCTCTTCAAAAAGTTTAGCTACATGTTCAATCGTTTCTTCAGTCATGATTGGTGTTCTATCTTCAGCATAGAAGATTGGGAGTGGAACACCCCAAGCACGTTGACGAGAAATTACCCAGTCACCACGGTCGCGAATCATGTTGTAAAGACGAACTTTACCCCACTCAGAATGGAATTTAACTTTTTCAATTTCATCCAAGATTTCTTGACGGAATTTAGAAACAGATGCAAACCATTGTGGCACTGCACGCCAGATGATTGGTTTCTTAGTACGCCAGTCAAATGGGTATGAGTGAGAGATTTCTTCTTTCGCAAGAAGTAAATCTCCAAGTTTCTCCATAACAATCGGAGCTACTTTATCGTAGAATTTACCAGCAAAATCAGGACCGGCATTTTCCATCATGATTCCACGTTCGTTAACAGTTACTACAACCTCAAGACCATTAGCAACACCTACGTTATAGTCATCCTCACCAAACCCAGGAGCTGTATGGACGATACCTGTACCAGAGTCTGTTGTAACATGCTCACCAAGAATTACAAGTTCATCAACTTCACTGTCCCAAGGGTGCTCTGTAACGATTTGATTTAATTCATCACCACGGTAAGTATTAAGAACTTCTACTTCTTCCCAAGCAAATTTCTCAGAAAGACTATTTAGCAATTCAGAAGCAACAATAAATTTACGAGTTTCTCCAGCAGGTTTTACAAGAACATACTCAATATCTGCACCTACAGTCAAACCACGTGAGGCTGTCACTGTAAATGGTGTTGTAGTCCAAACAACAATATAAGTATCAGTATCTAAAACACCTTTACCATCTTTAACCTTATTGGCATAGTAAAGAGATGTTGAAACCAAATTATGATATTGAATCTCTGCTTCAGCAAGTGCCGATTCTGATGACCATGACCAGTATACAGGTTTCGCACCTTGATAGATATAACCCTTTTTAGCCATTTGGCCAAAGACACGGATTTGGGCTGCCTCATAGTCTGGTGTCAAGGTAACATAAGGGTTTTCCCAATCAGCTGAAACACCAAGACGTTTGAAATCTTCACGTTGCTTATCAACTTGTGAGAGTGCATAATCACGACACATCTTAAGGTATTCAGCGCGATCAAGTTCTTTACGTTTTACGCCTTGCTTAGCCAATACCTGTTCAATTGGCAAACCATGTGTATCCCACCCAGGAATAAATGGAGCATAGAAACCAGACATTGATTTAGATCGAACAATGATATCCTTAGAAATTTTATTCATCGCATGACCCACGTGAATATTACCATTGGCATAAGGAGGGCCATCATGAAGTGTGAAGTGTGGTTTACCTTGATTCAACTCTTGACGACGTTGATACACTTTCGCTTCTTCCCACTCTTTTTGCCAGATTGGTTCTTTATTAGGAAGTCCAGCACGCATTGGAAAAGCTGTCTTACCTAGATTTAATGTTTCTTTAAGTTTCATTATATCTCCTCTTTAATTTTTTTATACTAAATAAAAAGAGCCTTCATCAAAAAAGGACGAAAGCTCGTGGTACCACCTTAGTTTAGAGCAAGTAACATTGCTCCCTCAAATGTCCGTAAGGAGGACCATCCTTCTAGCTTACTTAATTCAGCTAGAACGCTAGAAAATGATAACTACCCAAATAGGGAATGTAGGACTCACACCATCTCCCACTCGCTGTTAATATATTTGGAAAGTTTTATTTTTCTTATTCGCTAATATTTAATTTAAAAGTTTGTGTTTCATTAAGATCTTTTTCAACAGTTGCTTCTTGTTCCGAATCATTGTCCTCGTCTACAGGTGCAGAAATTGGAAAATTAGCTACTTCACTTTCGAATGAATCTTCAATACCAAAATATACTGGAGTTGAAGTAATATCATTTGTTTCGTCAACATCTGAATTAGAGAAATCTTTAACTTGTTTATTGCTTTCAGCAGCGCGACGTTGAAGTTCAGCCATTTCGTCAGGAGTGAATTGACGAGTCGCATCGAATGAAGCGGCATCGTTTGAATCTGGAATATGTTCATCCAGCACTTTTTCAACAACTTCTTTAAAGGCAACATCTGAGTTTTGCAGATAAATAGCTGTTGGTTGCAACAATTCCTCCCACTCTGGAGCACTTGCTAAGCTAAGTTGACCTTCAACTGCAGCCAAAAGACGTTGGTGAAAAACACGACTTTGACGTTTAAGCTCTTCAGTTTCAATAGCAACACGTTTTGCTTCATCTGTAGCATCACGAAGAATTTCAGATGCCTTAGATTTAGCTTCTTCGATCAAGCGTGTCGCATTAAAGTTGGCTTTGTTAATCAAGTTAGCTGATTCATCTGCTGCTGAAGCTTTAACTTTTTCAGCTGTTTCTTGAGCCAAGATAACTGACTGGCTCAATGATTCTTTCATTTCATCAAAATAAGCCAATTTTTCTTCAAGCTCTTTTACACGAGTAGTAAGTTCACGATTGTCACGAACTAAATCTTCATAATCATCTATGATAATATCAAGAAATTCATCTACTTCTTGTTCATTGTATCCACGAAATTTAGTGGTAAACTGTTTATCTTTAATATCAAGTGCTGTGATTGCCATTACAGGCCTCCTTTATTTTTTACCATTTCTTCAAGTTCTTTTACATGAGCAACAAGTTCACGATTTCAATGAACTAAATCTTCATAACCATCTACAATAATATCGAGAAAATCATCTACTTCTTGTTCATTATATCCACAAAATTTAGTTGTAAACTATTTTTCGATAATATCAAGAACTATAATTGTCATTACAGATCTCCTCAAGTTTCATTAGCATCTCTGATGCTTTTAAATTAAATACCTACTTTTGTCGTCTTAGAAGACTGTCGATGACGACCTTGGCTTTTCCTGATTTAGAAATTCCTTCTTGTTGCCCTAGACGAAATCGGCCAAAACCTCTAACTGAAATCATATCACCAATAGATATTATCTGATCAGATTTCTCAATTTGCCTATAATTAAGTTTGATTTTGCCTGAAGCAATTAGCTTTAAAGCATTTGAACGCGATGTTTTTAATACTGTAGATAACACATTATCAAGACGCATACTAGAAAGCAAGACAAAAGATTGAGAATATTTTTCTTGATTGGAAATCCAATTATCTTTACTTACTTCTCTAAGCGTAACCGAAACCCTACCGATTTTAGTAATAGTCATTATTGCATAGCTTGCTAGATGAGAAGCAATGTTAAATTGAACTCGGCCTTCTTCATCAAGAATAACATCTCCAAATACTTGACGTTCAAGACCAAGTTGATTAAGCAGTGCGCCTAAAATTTTGGGATGTGTCAATTTATTAAATTGTCTAGCATAAGAAATCTCTAATCGTTTAATTTCAAAGTCATCTTCATCAAGCTCATAATAATCCGGAGCAAGAATCACTCTTCCATACTCTTCGTTATCAAAAGTTGAACTTACAAAGAATTTTAAATTATAGTAATTTGCTAAATCTTTGACAATCTGGATTTCACGAGGATTTAAGAAATCAGTCAAATATGGGCTATACCGATCTTCAACTAATTGACAAAATCCCCTAACCTTTTCTAAAAAAAGACGTTCTTCTAACGAGTAATGTTGTTCAATATTTTTTGCTTCAAACATCAAAATAGGACAACCTTAAGAATACTAAGAGAGAAATTTAACAAAAGTATAATTGCGATAATTGAAAAATCAATACCAGCAAAAACCAAATTCAGCCTACGAAATGGTGCAAGAATTGGCTGAACAATTTGTCTAATAGTCTTCCCAAGAGCTGTATCATAAGCTCCTGGAAACCAAGATAACAAAGCATAGATTACAAGGAGTATCTCTACCAAGTTAACAACACGTGCCCAAATAACATATAGTAATACAAACATGGCTTAACGTCTCTTCATGTCGAAGTCAAAAGTAGATTCTTGATTTCCATGACTCAAACTAATCTCTTCGATGTCAACAACAACGTTGATTGGTGTGAGCAAGTACATGGAAGAACCAACTTTTTGTAAGTTTCCTGTAAGTACCTTGCTAGCACCATCAATAAAATCTAAACAACGACGAGCTTGTGCTTCTAACATATATTGAAAATCAATTAAAACACATTCATTTTCAATCAAAAGTTCTACAATTTCTTGAGCATCTTCATATTTTTTAGGATATTTAATTGCAATAGTAGTTTTAGTTGTATTCATTTGTTGGGATCCCTGATTAACTTGTGATCGACTCAAAGGTAAACTACGAAGGACTTGAGTTTTCTGTACGTCTGATTTGATATGTTGGCGACGAGGAGGGACTGTTTCCTGAGGACGCTCAGGTTTACGTTGCTGTTGAGGTGGTGTCTGCTCAGTTTTCTGTACTTTAACTGGACGTTCTTTAGCAACATCTTCATGATCTGTTACTTCGTCGGCATCAAAATATGAAACAATTTTTTCAATTGCATCTTTTATTGCCATAAGGTTATTCTCCGTTCTCTTTAAAGAATGCACTGCCTATTCTAACAAAGGTTGATCCATTCTGAATAGCCATGTCATAGTCTCGACTCATACCCATGCTTAGTTGATCACAAGGAACATTCTTTAGTTTTTTATCTTGAATTGATTGTCTAAGTTCATTTGTCTCAGCAAAAATCTTATCAAGTTCTTGAGTATTCGCATCAATTGGAGCCATAGTCATTAGCCCTACTATACAAATTTTATCAAGATTTTTAATTTGATTTAGAACAGTGTCAAGTTCTTCAGGTGAAAAACCATGTTTCGACTCCTCACCTGAAACATTAACTTGGAGGAAGCAATTAATGGTATGATCCGCACGCTTTTGAATTTCCTCTGCCAATTTAACAGAATCCAAAGCATGAAAATAATCAACTAAATTAATAACATCCTTTACTTTTCGACGTTGTAGGCTACCAATAAGGTGCCATGTCAAATCATATTTTTTTAACGCCTGATACTTATCTAAAAATTTATCAACACGGTTTTCAGCAATGTGTTTAATTCCCGTTTCAACCAATTCTTCAGCGATTTTACTTGAAACATACTTAGTTACGGCAATTATATTGACTTCTTCGCTAGAGCGATTAGCTTTTTCACATGCTCTCTTCACCGCCTGATAAACATCATTTTTATTTTCTTCTATAGTCATTATTAACGGTTTTTAAAGAATGGTGGTGTCTCCAATTCATCGTCATCTTCAACATCACTTGAGAATGTAGACATAGTCAATTGACTATCAAGTTCACCTGTCTTAGGACGAGAAATATTATCACGTCTCAAGTCCCAGTTTCCAAAAGCTGATTGCTCTTGTTGAGGTGCTGCCACAGTTGGACGAACGCCTGGTTGTGACATTGAATGTGTTTCATTGTAGTCGAAATTCGGTTGACGTTCAAATGAAGCTTGAGAACCTAGACGTTGTTGTTCTTGAGCAACTTGCTGATTAGGAACTGACGATTGTGAAGGAGCTGTAGTCACTTTGCGTGGTTGAGCTTTCATACCAGATACCTTTTCAGCACGCTCTTGACGAACCCCCGTTGCAACAACCGTTACACGAATTTCATCTTTCAAAGTATCATCGATTGATGTACCAAGCCAAATATTAACACCGTTACCAGCAGCTTGACCAACGATTTCAGATGCTTCTTCTGCCTCTGTAAGTGTCATATCAAGGCCACCAGTTACGTTAACGATAACATCTTCTGCACCATCGATAGTTGTTTCAAGAAGCGGTGAATAGATTGCTTTGCGTGCAGCTTCAACAATACGTTCTTCACCAGAACCAATACCAATCCCCATAAGCGCATTGCCTTTATTTGCCATAACTGTTTTCACATCAGCAAAATCGAGGTTGATTAAACCTGGGTTGGTAATAAGGTCTGTAATACCTTGTACCCCTTGGCGTAGGACATTATCTGCTTCACTAAGGGCTTCAAGAAGTGGAGTTTTCTTATCAACGATTTCAAGAAGGTTGTTGTTAGAGATAATAAGAAGAGTATCAACTTGTTCACGCAATTCTTGAATACCTTCAATAGCGAAGGTACTACGCTTATTACCTTCAAATCCAAATGGACGCGTAACCACTGCTACTGTCAATGCACCCAAGCTTTTAGCAATACGTGCAATAACTGGTGCTGCCCCTGTACCAGAACCACCACCCATACCAGCAGTGATAAATACCATATCAGCTCCTGTAAGTGCCTCTGTAAGTGTTTCTTCACTTTCTTCAGCTGCTTTACGACCAACTTCAGGTTGACCTCCAGCACCAAGACCACGAGTCAATTTAGGACCTAATTGGATAACTGTTTCTGCTTTAGAAGAGCTGAGCGCTTGAATATCCGTGTTAGCTGCAATAAATTCAACACCAGAAAGACCTTCTTCAATCATTCGGTTGATGGCATTTCCTCCACCTCCACCGACACCGATAACTTTAATTACCGCACCCTGAACTGATGCGCTATCAAATGAAAAACTCATTTTATTTCCTCGCTTTTACTAGATTCAATTAATCAAACATACTTCCGAAGATTCCACGAACACGATCTCCAAGTTTTTGTTTTTGTTCATGATTTTCTCCATCAACCGGTTGAGGTACCTCGACGGTATTCTCAACTGGAATACGATTTGGTTGTGGCGTCACTCGAGGTGCTGGAGTATGAGTTCTATCAAAACTCAAGGTAGGCGCCTCATTGTCGATAGGTTTACGACGAAGATACTCTTCACCACACACAGCTTGCTGAGCAATAATATCAACTTCTGTAAGGAGACCAACATACTCAACAAGACTAATTACATTTGCAAACATTGGATTACGGATGCCAACTTGATTAGGTATATAAAGTTTCACATTTGTCTCAAAAATTTCCTGAGCAACTTCAACTACACCTGGCATGATGGCTGTTCCACCTACAAGGACAATGCCACCAGGCAAATCAAGTAGGCGACCTCGTGTCAAGTCTTGTTTAACTCTATCCAAGATATGCTTCACACGAGCTGAGATAATTTCAGCAAGGTATTTCTCAGTGATTTCAACAGGTGAATTTTCACCTACAACCTCTACCTGAACAGTTTCAGTTTCACTTGCTTCTTCAATGTCAGCATTACCAAAATTAAACTTAAGTGCTTCTGCAATTTGCATAGATGTTTTTAAGACTTTTGAAATATCCTTGGTGATATATTCGCCACCCTCAGGGTAAATATTGGTAAACTGAAGTTCTTGAGCACGCATGGTTGCAACAGTCGTTTGACCACCACCCATATCAATAACAGTAGCACCAAATTCACGCTCACCTTCATTCAAGACAGCACGAGTCATTGCAAGAGGAGAGATGATAATATTCTCAACCTGAATACCTGCACGCTCAACTGTCTTACGAATATTGTGAAGAATTGTTGTTGGTCCTGTATAAATGAGGCCTCTCATCTCAAGACGAATCCCCATCATTCCACGAGGATCATGAATCCCTTGAAAACCATCAACGATAAATTCTTCAGGAACTAGTGAGATAACCTCACGCTCAGGTGTAATACTCTTAGTCAAGGCTGAGCGAACAACACTTTCAACATCTTCATCTTTGATTTCTTTTGATTCACTTGTTACAGGAATCATACCTTGTGTAGGCTCAATTTGAAGAAGATTGGCTGGAAGCCCAACATTCACTTGTTCAATCACAATACCGGCTTTTTCTTCTGCTTGCTCAATAGCTGTTTTGATTGATTTTGCTGCAGCGTCAATATCAACAATGATGCCATCTTTCACACCAGAACTCTTAACATTACTTACTCCGATGACATTCATTGATCCATCAATAAACTCAGCAACAAGAACCTTAATCGAGCTAGTTCCTATATCTAATCCTGTAAAAAAGCCATCTCTAGCCATTCACTGACCTCTCAATCTTTCCATTCAATATCTTTGTAAACTGTATAAATACAGAATTATTCAGACACTATTGTACCATAAAAAAACGTAAAATGTCAGCATTTTACGTTTTTATTATTCAATATTAGCCTTGACTGGGGGAAGGTTGAAGAGTTTTATCTTGATTAACAGTCGGTTTTCCTACTCCCTGAATATCTGAATTTTCAGCATTAGCTTCTTCCTCAGTATTTTGTTCAGTTAGTGTCGTTGTTTCCTGACCCTCGTCAGAAATTTCTTTGTCTTCCTTCTTATCTGTCTTGCTTTTATCTTTCTTTCTATCCTTATCAGTTTTTGATGCTTCTACTTCAGGAGTTGTTGTATAGAGGCCAACCTCCATATCTACAATACATCCATTTGAAAGCTTACTCTTAATTTTCTCGTAATAAGGTAACTTAGTCGTTAATTGAGAGAGGGGAACGCGAATAGAATTTCCATCATATAACTCAATTGTCAACAAATCTGTAGTTGCTTTTGTAGGCGTTAAATTAATAATTTGAATATTATTCTTGATTTTACTATCAAGTTTATGCAACTCTTTTACTAAATCTTCAATTTTCTTTTCATCATCCATCTTTAAAGTGATAAATTTATCTGGTAGTTTTCCTATTGAAACAGTCCCTCCAGTCTTACCACTTTCAAGAATAGAAACATATCCATTTGATGTTTGACGATAAGCCACGATTGGATATTCTTTCACTGCAATATTAAATTGATTTGGAAAACTATAAGTTACCGTAGCCTTTTTAACCCAAACGTTGGTTTTTTCAACAGTTGATGCAATCTCTTCTTGGTTGAAAAAAACGTGAGTAATATAATCTGTATCAAGAATACCACTTGCAACTTTCACATCTTCCGGTAGAGCATTTTTTGTTCCTGATACTGTAAGAATCTTTTGCTTAGACCAAGGCGAGATAAAGAAGAGTGAAAATACGATTAAAATCACAGCTATAAAAATAACAAGCCCTGCAAGATTTTGTTGTGCAATTGGAATGTTGCTAGTCGTATTGACTTTTTTTCTTTTTTTCTTCTTGACCTTTTTTTTTACCGGTATTTTGTTCTCCTGAGATGTGGCTTTTTCTGGATGAACGCCTGTTTTGTTAGTCATCTCTTCTGAATCTTTGGTTTCTTGTTTTCTCAAAAATTCTAGATTTCGCTTCTGCCACTCCGTCAGAACTTTTTTTTCTTGTGATTTTTGATCCTTTTTTGCCATGAAATTCCTTTATTTATTTGAAATACTAGTCACTAATAGGTTATAAAAATCATCAGGAGAAGTGATTTCCTCAGATTTAGCTATAGCTTCTTTGTAAGTCTCTGCATGTTCAACAAGTTGTTCGAGCTCGTGTTTTAATGTCTCCCAACTTAATTCCGGTTCCTGCAATTGACGAGCGTAACCCTTTCTTTCAAAATAGTCAGCATTTTCAAGCTGGTCCCCACGGCTAGCTTCTTTTCCTAGAGGAACGATTAAATGAAGTTTTTTCATAGCCAACAATTCAAAAATAGTATTTGAACCACCACGAGTTACAACTAAATCCGCCATATCCATAAGAGGTTGGTACAAATCTGTCACATAATCAACTCTATAAAGATGACGCTCCAGGGTATTTAATGAGGAATCCCCAGATATATTGATGATATTATAGTTCTCAATCAGTTCTGGAGTTTTGCTAATAAAATCATTAAACACCTTTGCACCAGCTGATCCCCCAATAAAAAGGACCGTTTTTAGTTTCTCATCAAACTGTTCTTTAATCTTATCTAGTTGATCTGAATTATCAAACCTTGTCATACCCACCTTAGTAATAGCACCAACATGCCGTGTCTTCACCAAAGTTTTTGATTGTTCAAAAGTCGTAAACATAGTAGTTGCAAACTTGTATGCGATTTTATTGGCTAAGCCCATAGACAAATCAGACTCGTGAACATATACAGGGACTCTTAATAATTTAGACGCGATAACTGGCGGTACAGATACAAATCCGCCTTTTGAAAAGAGTGCTTGGGGACGAATCTTAGCAATAATTGCAATTGACTGTAGAATTCCCCAACCAACTTTAAAGACATCCAACATGTTTTGCCATGAAAAATAACGACGTAGTTTACCTGTAGCGATACTATGGAAGGTTACATCTAGACCAGACTTATCAATTTGTTCGTGTTCAATACCATGTTTATCACCGATATAGTGCACTTCCCATCCATCTTTTAGAAACTTTGGAATTAAGATAAGATTTAAAGTCACATGTCCAACTGTCCCTCCACCAGTAAAAACAATCTTTTTCGATTTTGCCATAGCCTATCCCTTCAATCGCTCAACAGTTGTGATAAATTCATCACCACGCACTTCGAAATTCTTGTACATATCCCAACTCGCGTTAGCAGGACTCAACAAGACAACATCACCTGCACTAGCTTGTTCAAAGGCAATGCGTGTCGCATCAGCCACATCTTTGGCATCCAGATAGGTTACACCAGCTTTGTCTGCAGCACGTTTGACACGAGGAGCTGATTCTCCCAAAATTACCATTTTCTTAAGTCCAGTAATATCAGGAATGAGTTCATCAAATTCATTACCACGGTCCAAACCACCGGCAATCAAAATGACTTTACTATTATCAAAGCCAGAAAGTGCTTTTTGTGTCGCTAAAATATTTGTTGACTTACTATCATTATAGAATTTTACATCATCAATCGTATCAACAAATTGAAGACGGTGTTTAACCCCACCAAAACTTGAGAGAGTTTCTTTAATTGCCTGGTTTGAAACACCTGACAATTTTGCTACAGCAATTGTCGCTAAGGCATTTTCAACATTGTGACTTCCTGGAACTCCAAGTTCATCAGCATGCATTAGCAATTCACCTTTGAAGTAGAGGCCACCATTTTCCAGATAAGCACCATCTACTTTTTCCACAGTTGAGAAGGGAACGACTTGTGCATTTGTTTGCGTAGCCAACTCTTTAGCCAAATCTTGATTAAAGTTTAAAATAATAAAATCGTCTGATGTCATTTCGTTTTGAATATTCCATTTGGCAGCTACGTATTCTTCAAAGCTACCATGATAGTCAATATGCGTCGGCATCAAGTTCGTAATCACAGCAATATGTGGATGGAAACTCTCAATTCCCATTAATTGGAAAGAAGACAACTCCATGACCAAAGTATCCTGATTTGTCACTGATTGCGCTACTTCTGATGCAGGGAAACCAATATTTCCAGACAAGACACCTGACTTTCCACCATGATTTAAAACATCAGCAATCATAGTTGTTGTGGTTGTCTTACCGTTTGAGCCTGTAATACCGATAATTGGTGCTTCAGAGACTAGGTAAGCCAATTCAACTTCAGTCCAAACTGGAATTTCTTTTTCAAGCGCACGAGCTACCATTGGATTATCATACCGAATCCCAGGATTCTTGACCATTAATTCAAAATTTTCATCCAAAAGTTCAAGAGGATGTCCACCACAAACAACCTTAATGCCTTCTTCAAGAAGTGATTGAGCCGATGGGTTTTCCTCAAATGCTTTTCCATCATTAACAGTAACAATAGCTCCTAGCTTAGCCAAAAGACGAGCCGCTGCTTCACCAGATTTAGCCAAACCAAGGACTAAAACTTTTTTATTTTCCAATTGTGTTATTGATTTCATAATTCGTCCATTCTCTCAAATTGTATCATAATCATTTTACCCTTTATCACAAGCTATTTCAAGGAGTAGTATTTTCTAGTTACAGAAAAAAGCCAATCTAACAGATTGACTTTAATATCATGCTACTTATTTTCGCCTTGTTGAGCTTTATCACGATTGGGCTCTGACATGCCGAAAATATCTTTCAAGGTGAAATAACTCAATGTAAACATTCCTACCGTGACAAAGAACTCACCAGGTAAACTGAAGAATTTAATGATTGATAACACTGCTAAAAGCAAGAGCAATGCTAAGGTAGCCATGACAAAGAGAAGATTCATAGTGTTTTTAACCGACTTTGGTGCAATAAAGAAATAGAATGAAGCAATCAATATAGCAACAATCAGATAAAACATCTCTTCTCCTCTCTAAAAATTACTCAGCTTCCGCTGCTTTTTTTCTTACGTTTATTAGCTTTATCACGCTCTGCTTTATTCAAAATTTGTTTACGCAAGCGGATAGATTTAGGTGTTACTTCCATGTATTCATCATCATCCAAGAATTCAAGTGATTCCTCAAGTGTCAATATACGTGGAGTCTTGATAACAGCCGTCTGGTCCTTAGTAGCTGAACGCACGTTTGTCATTTGTTTTGCTGTAGTAATGTTAACACCAAGGTCATTTTCACGAGCATTCTCACCGACAATCATACCTTCATAAACTTCAGTACCTGGGTTAACAAAGATAGTACCACGTTCTTCAATACGCATAATTGAGTAAGTTGTCGCTTTACCTGTATCGATAGAAACGAGAGCACCACGGTGACGTCCGCCAATCTCACCAGGAACAACCGGCAAATATTGATCAAAGGTATGGTTCATAATACCGTAACCACGTGTCATAGACAAGAATTCAGTAGAGAATCCGATAAGTCCACGAGCTGGCACAAGGAAGATAAGGCGTGTTTGGCCGTTACCAACCATTTGCATATCAAGCATGTCACCTTTACGTTCTGAAAGAGCTTGGATGATTGAGCCTTGGTACTCCTCTGGAGTATCAATTTGAACACGTTCAAATGGTTCGCATTTCACTCCATCAATTTCCTTGATGATAACTTCTGGACGTGACACTTGAAGTTCATATCCTTCACGACGCATTGTTTCGATAAGGATTGACAAGTGCAATTCACCACGGCCTGAGACAGTCCATTTATCTGGTGAATCAGTTGGTTCAACACGTAGTGAAACGTCTGTTTGCAACTCAGCCAAAAGACGCTCTTCGACTTTACGTGATGTCACGTGTTTACCTTCGCGACCAGCAAATGGTGAGTTATTCGCCAAGAAAGTCATTTGAAGTGTTGGTTCATCAATACGAAGAACTGGTAATGGTTCAACAGCATCAGTTGGTGTGATTGTTTCACCGACGAAGATATCTTCCATACCCGAGATAGCAATCAAGTCACCAGCCTTGGCTTCTTCAATTTCACGACGCTCCAAGCCAAAGAAACCAAAGAGTTTCGTAACACGGAAGTTTTTAGTTGTTCCATCAAGTTTTGAAAGGGTAACTTGGTCACCAACTTTTACAGTCCCACGGAAGATACGTCCAATACCAATACGTCCAACAAAGTCGTTGTAGTCAAGAAGTGACACTTGGAATTGAAGTGGCTCATCTGAGTTATCTACAGGAGCTGGGATGTGATCTATAATAGTGTCGAAGATTGGAGCCATAGTGTGCTCTTGATCGGCAGGATTATCAGACAATGATGATGTTCCATTAATAGCTGATGCATAAACAACTGGGAATTCCAATTGATCATCATCTGCACCCAGTTCGATGAATAGCTCTAGGACTTCATCAACAACTTCTTCAGGACGAGCTGAGGGTTTATCAATCTTGTTGACAACAACAATTGGTGTCAAATTTTGCTCAAGAGCTTTTTTCAATACAAAACGTGTTTGAGGCATTGTCCCTTCATAAGCATCGACGACAAGAACAACACCATCAACCATTTTCATGATACGTTCAACTTCTCCGCCAAAGTCCGCGTGCCCTGGTGTGTCCATGATATTAATACGAGTACCATTGTAAGCAACAGCTGTATTCTTAGCAAGGATGGTAATACCACGTTCTTTTTCAAGATCGTTTGAGTCCATTGCACGCTCATCAAGTTCCATACGTTCATCAAGGGTGTGTGATTGTTTCAACAATTCATCTACAAGTGTTGTTTTTCCGTGGTCAACGTGGGCAATAATGGCAACGTTACGGATGTCTTCTCTAAGTTTAGTCATCTTTTCCTCTTTATTATTTATTTCAACCTTTCAAGTATACCACATTTTCAATAAAATGGCAGAGATTGGATAATTGTAAACGTTTTTCAACAAAAAAGTGCTACCTTCCCTTATCCGGTTAGGCGCACCTTATCTCATTATTTGTCAATACTATAAGCAAGACTAGCAGCTCCAATGATTCCTGCATCATTTCCAAGCTCCGCTAATTTCACTTTTGTTGTACGGCGAACTTGTGGGAATGCATAACGTGTAAAGTATCCTTCAACACGACTACGCAAGAATTCTCCTGCGGCAGAAACACCACCACCGATAACGACAGAATCTGGGTTAAGAATGTTTGAGATGTTTGCTGTTGCAAGTCCGAGGTATTTAGAGACTTTATCAACAATGCTGTCAGCAAACTTATCACCTTCAGTAGCAGCTACGAGAATATCTTTACTTGTCACAAACTCACCATTGTCTACAGCAGCTTTAATAGAAGAGTTTCCTTCGTATTTTTCTGCCAAATGATGTGCTATACGTACAATACCTGTTGCTGAAGCTACAGTTTCCAGACACCCCTTGTTTCCGCAAGTACACTCAAATCCTGTGTCAGGTTCAACAATAATGTGACCAATTTCCCCACCAGCACCGGCAACACCATGAATTAATTTACCATCAACGATGACACCGCCACCAACACCTGTACCCAATGTTACAAAGACAACATTCCGATTGTTAGCACCAGCACCAACCCAACGTTCACCCAGTGCAGCCACATTAGCATCATTATCAATAGCGAATGGAATACCAAGTTCTTTTTCAATAACAGAGCCAACTTCTTGAGTTTCTGCCCAGTTCAAGTTAAAGGCACCCGTTACTGTTTTATTTTCTCGGTCAACTGCACCTGGAGATCCCATACCAATTCCAATAAAATCTTCAGCAGTAAGTCCATACAATTCCAAACGGTGTTTCAAAGATTCTACAATGTCAGGAACAATGTGGCTACCATTTTCAAACGTATTTGTTCCAATAGCCCATTTTTCTTGAACTTCACCATCTGCATTCAAAATACCAAACTTAACAGTTGTTCCACCAAGGTCAATACCTAAGAGTTTCTTACTCATTTTCCTTCTCCATTTCAATCTGATGTTCACGTCGTAAAATCATTTCAGCAATAAGATAGTTTTCCTTGTCTATCAAAGCATTCTTATAAAGCGCTTCCAGTTCAATCTTCATCATCTCGATATCATAGAGCCTTTTACCCAAGTAAACTACTACCCCAAACTGCTTCAACAACTGTTGAACGTCATATAATGTTTTCATAGAAATATTTTAGCAAAAAGCTCAAGGCATGACAAGATAATTTTGAAAACCTTTATAGATTATTATGTACCTAGACAAAAAGCCAAGTCTATTTGACTTAGGCTCTTATCTATTGACAATTCGGACAAACGCCATGCAAAATCATTTGCTCACGAGTGATGCGAAATCCTGTTTGCGATTCTACCTCTTCTTTGAAAGACGGAATCGGTAAATATAAATCAGTAATTTGACCACATTTTTCACAAACAATGTTTAAGTGGTCATGCCCCATAAAATCATAATATGTTGTATTATCATTATTAACCTTAATTTCAGAGACAATTCCCTCTTCGACTAACACTTTCAAGTTGTTATAGACCGTTGCTAAACTCATACCTGGATTATCAGGGAGAAGGTCATAATATATCACATCAGCACTAGGATGTTGATCAGACGTCATCAAATAGCGGATAACAGCTTTGCGGGATTCGGTTAATCGAATCCCTTTAGCTTTTAACTGATTCAAGATATCTTCGTAAACACCTAGACTATGTCGATGATCAGACATATCGCCGCCTCTCTTCTTCTAAAAGAATTTTGTATCTATTATACACTTTTAAAGGAACTCTTGACAATCATCTTAACTCAAAATTTGATTATTTCAAGCCTGGTGCTTGTCCAAGTTCTGCAGTCAACATCCAGATCGTCTTATCAATTTCTGATTTTGCATCCGTAAAGATATCATTTGAAGGAACATCTCCTTCTTCATCTGTGATATCCAAGCCAACTTGGAACAAGACAGACAAGTATTTGTATATATCAACCAATAGCTGAATTCGATCAGACATTGGTTGATCAAATGTACCAGTAGTTTCAGTCAAACCTGAATTAGATGAAAACTCTATCAAAGTTGAGTATGGTTCACCACCAATGGTAATCAAACGCTCACTAATCTTATCAAGATGGGAATTCAAACTATCCATTAATTCATCCATTTTTGGGTGAAGATAAAGGAAACCAGGACCACGCATATACCAATGAACTTGATGCACAATAGAAGCTGCTACAGACAAATCGGCAACCGCTTGATTTAATACTGCTTTGGTTTTTGTGTTTGTTGGTGTCTCTGCTTGATGGTTAACTGTTTCCTTGATTGTTTCTTTAATTGAATCTGTCATATTCTTTCTCCTTATTTAGAACCATTATTGTTTATGTCTATATTTTAAAATATTTATAAATAAAATACAAGTAAAACGCTTTTTCTGTCTTTTTTCGAATAGTTAGGTATGCTTAGTATTTTATATTTTTTTCTTGGTACCTCTTTAGGCTCGTTTATTGGATTGATTTGTGATCGTTTTCCTGAGAAGTCGATTATTTTTCCTAGAAGCCATTGCAATCAGTGTGGGCATCCGTTACGTTTTTTCGAAATGATTCCGATCCTATCACAACTTTTCTTAAGGTTCAAATGTCGGTTATGTCAAAGCCACCAAAAGTAGAGCCGTGACTTCCATAAAATCATCTTAACTCAAAATTTGATTATTTCAAGCCTGGTGCTTGTCCAAGTTCTGCAGTCAACATCCAGATCGTCTTATCAATTTCTGATTTTGCATCCGTAAAGATATCATTTGAAGGAACATCTCCTTCTTCATCTGTGATATCCAAGCCAACTTGGAACAAGACAGACAAGTATTTGTATATATCAACCAATAGCTGAATTCGATCAGACATTGGTTGATCAAATGTACCAGTAGTTTCAGTCAAACCTGAATTAGATGAAAACTCTACCAAAGTTGAGTATGGTTCACCACCAATGGTAATCAAACGCTCACTAATCTTATCAAGATGGGAATTCAAACTATCCATTAATTCATCCATTTTTGGGTGAAGATAAAGGAAACCAGGACCACGCATATACCAATGAACTTGATGCACAATAGAAGCTGCTACAGACAAATCGGCAACCGCTTGATTTAATACTGCTTTGGTTTTTGTGTTTGTTGGTGTCTCTGCTTGATGGTTAACTGTTTCCTTGATTGTTTCTTTAATTGAATCTGTCATATTCTTTCTCCTTATTTAGAACCATTATTGTTTATGTCTATATTTTAAAATATTTATAAATAAAATACAAGTAAAACGCTTTTTCTGTCTTTTTTCGAATAGTTAGGTATGCTTAGTATTTTATATTTTTTTCTTGGTACCTCTTTAGGCTCGTTTATTGGATTGATTTGTGATCGTTTTCCTGAGAAGTCGATTATTTTTCCTAGAAGCCATTGCAATCAGTGTGGGCATCCGTTACGTTTTTTCGAAATGATTCCGATCCTATCACAACTTTTCTTAAGGTTCAAATGTCGGTTATGTCAAAGCTCTATCCCATACCGTTATCTCTTCTTGGAATTGTTTTGTGGAGGAATACTTCTTCTTTATTTCTATAACTACCTAGATTTTGGAAGAACCTATTTGCTTTTTTTCAGTCTTTGTCTAACTATTTTTGATTTAAAAAATAAATCATATCCCCTTCTAATTTGGATTCTTGGAACACTACCTCTCCTATGTTTGGGAAACCACTACCTCACTTTTAGCTTAGGAATAAGTTTAGCCGTTCTGTCATATATCAAACGTTTAAATATTGGTGAAGGTGATTTTCTCTATTTGGCCAGTGTCTCCCTCATTTTCCCATTTTCCAAAATACTAATAGCTATTGAACTAGCTTGCTCATTTGGGCTTATGTACTTCCTAGTACGTAAAAACCCTAATGAAACAGTCGCTTTTGTCCCATTTCTCTTTATTAGTGTTCTAATTCTTACCTTCATGTAATAGTATAGAAAAAAAGCCGAAATAATCGGCCTTTTCAGTATTAATTCATATTGACACGGTGCCATTCATTAATAACATAAGCGAGCATCCCCAATTGTTGAAGACCCCAACCGCTAATTTCATCTGATTCCTCAGTTGAACCACCAAGGTAACCGGTATAGATTGCTACCATATAAGGTGTATCTTCCATGACAATAGCATCAACGTTGAGTGCTTCACGAACGTAGCCTGGTTTTTGATAGATGGTTAAACCAGGAAGATAAGTTTTGTAGTATTCATTTGGGAAAGACTCACCAATATAGTGGAGAATATTCTTATAATTCTCTTGGTGTTTCCAAAGGTAATCCAAGACTTGGATGTAATAATCCGTTGTTGTCTTATTACCATGCATTTGAATAGTTTTAACTTTCCCTTTTGACTTACCGTATTTATCAAGCATGCCATAGAATTTTTCCATACCGCCAAGACGTTCTGCCAATGCATAGGCAGGCGTATTCTCAGAATAAACTAGAGAATATTCTTGCATCTCTGGGATGGTCATTGCACCACCAAAGGAGGCAACATACTTATCATGTTCTCCTTGATATTCATATTCAGTATTATTAATATCAAAACGTTCAGTTAAAGAAAGCTTCCCTCTATTAACCTCATCCATAACAAGCATGTTTAGTGGCAATTTGTAGGTTGATCCTGCAGTCATTGGCTGAGTATCATTCATAGAGAATTGCTCATTTGTCTTGGTATTTTTATATGAGAAGGCAATTTGGCTAGACTCGATTCCCTGATCAGCCATAAATGCTTCAACCACTTGGTTCAATGTCATGTTAGCATAATCATAATACAATCCATTAGCATACATCGTATCTGCATCTGCTTCCATGACTGCTTTTTTAGCTTCAGCTGACTTGTTGGTTGGAGTTACCTTTTCCTCTTTTTTCTTATCCTCTTTTTTAGTTACCTTAGAGTTAGAACCAAAAATGTTCCCAAGGTCCCCAGTGTGACCAGCCTGTTTTCCTCGCCCTGCTAAGGCAAGCATAGCAACAAACACAAGAATAACTACTACACCCAGAAGAATTAAGATAAGATAAGGTTTCTTATCATCACTGAATGATTTCGCTCTAGATTTTTTAGAGCGTTTACTTCTAAGTAATAAGGTTTCAGTTTTTTCTTCTTTTTCCTTGTGTCCTACTGGTACCGATGTTTCCTCAACTGGTTTCTTTTCTACTGATTTTTTAGAAACCTTTTTCTTATCTTTTTTGTTATTCTTCTCGTCGCTTCTTTCGACATCTTTTTTACTATCTTTACTGTCTTTCTTAACGTCTTTTTGAAGGTCTTGTTTTAGCGAATCTTTCTTCTTATATTTAGTTTTTTGGCGGCTTCCACTATACTTTTCACTTGAATATTTTTTCTTTTTTTCATACCAATTATAGTTTAAGCTATAATAGTACAAAAAGCAAGGAGATTTTACAACCATATTACAAAAAAAGGCTCTATAATTTCTGTAGTGGGTAAAACTACTGTAGGGATTATAGAGCTTTTTGAGTGTACACAAAAAGTCCCATAAGAACTATAATGAAAAGCAACCAAACCATCATTAGGAAGAACTTATGAGACTTATTAAGAATAACACAGAATTAATCGGAATCAAAGACCAAAATATCAAGATTTCACTTGTTTTTGAAACTGACACTCATATCGAGATTCAAGCAAAACTTGATTACCCTGCACCATCATGTCCTCATTGCCATGGAAAGATGATCAAGTACGACTTTCAAAAGCCTTCTAAAATCCCTCTTCTCGAGCAAGCGGGAACGCCAACTCTACTACGTCTGAAAAAACGTCGTTTCCAGTGTAAAAATTGTAGGAGAGTAACGGTGGCTGAGACATCTATCGTTGAGAAAAACTGCCAAATCTCCAATCTAGTCCGACAAAAAGTTACACAACTCCTAACTGAGAAGGTGTCACTAACTGATATTGCAAGAAGACTTCGCGTGTCGACGTCCACTGTCTATCGTAAGCTTGATTAGTTTACTTTCAAGGAACATTATGACAAACTCCCTGCTGTTATGTCCTGGGATGAGTTTGGGTTCAAGAAAGGGGAATTGGCTTTTGTGGCTCAAAACTATGAGACAATCCAACTCATAACCATCCTTGATAATCGCCGCCAAACTACTATACGAAACTACTTTTTGAAGTATCCATTGAAAGTCCGACAACAGGTACAGTTTATCACGATGGATATGTCTGGAGCTTATATTCCACTGGCTCGCAAGCTCTTTCCAAACGCAAAAATCGTTCTTGATCGTTTCCACATCATCCAGCACCTTGGACGTGCCTTTTTAAAGACAAGAATTGCAATTATGAACCAGTTCGATAAGAAGTCACTACCCTATCGAGCCTTGAAAAATCACTGGCGACTCTTCCAAAAGGACAGCCGTAAACTATCTCTCAACTCTTTTTATTCAAAGACTTTCCGCCAAACTTTAGCACCACATGAAGTTGTTGCGAAGACACTAGTCTTTTCAAAAGAGCTTACTGACTACTATACACTTTATCAGCTTTTGCTTTTTCACTTTCAGGAGAAGAGAGTAGATGAGTTCTTTGAACTGATAGAGGAAAATAGGAGCAAGGTCAATCATTATTTTCAAACTGTCTTTAGGACTTTTCTTAGACACAAGCAATACATCAAAAACGCACTAGAAACGGACTATTCAAACGCGAAACTTGAAGCGACTAATAAGTTGATCAAAGACATCAAATGTTTGGGCTTCGGTTTTAGAAACTTTATCAACTTTAAGAAGCGTGTCTTCATCACACTGAACATACATAAAAAAAGGACCTATCCGGTCCTCTCTAGATGTTAGCTTTTCGTCACCCACTACAGTTGACAAAGAGCCCAAAAAAAACACCCTCAAGACTGAGGATGATTCTAGACTTATTTAGCTTCTGCGTAAAGCTCAGCAACTTTATTCCAATTGATGATTTCAAAGAAGGCTTTGATGTAGTTTGGACGTACGTTACGGTATTTTAGGTAGTAAGCATGTTCCCAAACATCAAGTGCCAAGATTGGTTTTTTACCGTCTGAGATAGGTGTATCTTGGTTGGGAGTTGAAACAACTTCAAGTTTACCTTCTGCGTTAACCACAAGCCATGCCCACCCTGAACCAAAACGAGTTGTCGCTGCCGTAGTGAAAACTTCTTGGAAAGCTTCAAATGAACCGAATGCTTCGTTAATAGCGGCTGCTACTTCTGCAGTTGGTTCTTGTTTTTCTGGTGACAAAAGTTCCCAGAAAAGTGCGTGGTTAAGATGTCCACCACCATTGTTAATAAGTGCTTGACGGATGTCTGCTGGAATTTTTTCTACATCAGCCAAAAGCGCTTCAAGGTCCTCACCAATTTCAGGGTGTTTTTCAAGCGCAGCATTAGCATTCGCCACGTAAGTTGCATGGTGTTTGTCATGATGAAGAGTCATTGTTTCAGCATCAATGTATGGTTCCAAAGCATCGTAAGCGTAAGGAAGATCTGGAAGGATAATAGCCATAGTAAAGGTCCTCTTTTCATTTTTTTCCATCTTACCATAAAGTGATAGAGCTTTCAAAAATTTTGCTTACAAAATCTTGGAAATTTCCATTTTTTTAGCTGTTTGACGCTATTTTTAAAAGTGCTAAATCAAGTAGATAATCTTTATCTAAAGTTCCTGTTTTTATCTGGTAGTCTGTCTCAACCAGAGTCTTAATCGTTGTCTTTAAAAATGCAACTGATAAATGACGACTATCTCTTATAGCATAGCGAACCTGAAATGGATTAACTTTCCGACTTAGATAGTCTGAAAGACTTGAAACAATTTGTTGCTCGCTTTTACCTTGAGCAGATAACAATTTGACTTGCAGATAGGTGCGGAATTGTCCCAACATAACAGCAATCAACTTAATCTCATCTTCTCCTTGCAATCGTAAATCATGAACCAATTCACGAACATCTTGAATCTGTCCTCTCAAAAGAAGTTGAGTCATATCAAAAATGTTATCTTGTAAACTTTTAGGAATAGCCTCCGTAATGTCTTGCGATGAGATATTCCCTTCAGTTTTATATCCTTTTAAAAACGCCAGATTCTTTTGAATATCTGAAAAATCAAAACTTGACTTGACTAAGAGTTCCTCAAATACCCCTTTATCAAAAGTGAGTCCCTCTTGATGTGCCTGTTTTTGAAAATAAGTTCTAAGCTCTGTATCCTTTAAAGAGTTAGCTTCAAGTACCAAAGCATCACGTTTTAGGAGTTTAACCAACCGACGCTTCCCATCGAGCTTTCCAGAAGCCATTAATACAAGACGTGTTGTTTCTACAGGTGATTGAAGATAATTTTCAAGACGTTTCAATGCTTTTTCATCTAGATAAGACTTTTTAGCAGTCGTCATATCTGCGAAATGATCAAAAATAACTACCTTTTCATCTGCAAAAAAAGGCATACTTTCCAAATCGAGTTCAGCATCCTGATAATCAGTCTCGGACATATCAAAATAGGAATAGGTCAAGTCGCTTGAATCAAATCCAATTTGTTTTAAAAATTTTTCTTTAGCTTGACTATACTGACCTAAATCCTCGCCAGCCAAGACAGTTATCTTAGGAAGTTTTTCTCTGCTCAGCTTTTCAATCGTTTCCATAGCAATCATGGTTATATTATACCAGAATTTTCATTATAACAAAAAGCTCACCACCGAAGCGATGAACTTTACTTTATTAACCAGAGTTTCGAAGTCCTGTTGCAATACCATTGATAGTAATATGAATAAGACTAATTTCGTCATCAGTCAGATTATTATTACGAAGCCGTTTAATCAATTCAATTTGGATGTAGTTCAAGACGTTGAAGTATGGCAATCGGAAATCCAAACTCGCTTTAAGAAATGGGCTTTCTTCAAGGAAGTCATCATGTTTTTCAATAGCAAGAATGACATTCTTAGTCAGCTGCCACTCATCCAAAATGATGTTAAAGACGCTACGAACTTCTTCACTCTCTGCCAACTGTGCATAGTGGAAGGCAATATTCATATCTGATTTTGAAAGCACCATATCCACGTTAGACAAAAGTGAACGGAAGAATGGCCATGTTTCAAACATGTGTTGAAGTTTTTCAAGGTTTCCTTCTTCAGCTTCAATATAGTGATTAAAGGCAGAACCCACACCATACCAACCTGGTAACATGATACGGTTTTGTGACCATGAGAATACCCAAGGAATAGCACGAAGTCCTGAAATATCAGTAATAGTCTTACGAGCAGCTGGACGAGAACCAATATTTAAACTTGATACTTCCTTGATTGGACTTGCTTCAAAGAAGTATTCATAGAAATGTTCATTTCCGAAGACAAGATCTCGATAAACACCATTAGAATCTTGAACAATACTATCCATAATTTCACGGAAATCAACCAATTCATCAGGATCAGTAATTTGGCGTGTTACCATGCGATCAAGCGTAGCTGAAACTAGCATTTCAAGATTGTAGTAAGCTGCATCCTTATTGCCATATTTATTACCGATAACCTCACCTTGCTCCGTCAAACGGATACGGTCTTTAATAGTACCAAATGGTTGAGAAGTAATAGCATCGTAAGATGGGCCACCACCACGACCAACTGTACCACCACGGCCATGGAAGAAGGTAATTTTAATGCCACGCTCTTCACCAATCTTGGTCAATTCGTTCTGAGCCTTGTAAAGCGTCCAACCTGAAGACAAGTAACCACCATCTTTGTTTGAATCTGAGTAACCCAACATGATTTCTTGGTAGTTATTGCTATTCTTAATCCATCGTTTAACAATATCATAACCAAGGTATTGTTTCATGATTTCATTAGAGTTTTCCAAGTCTTCGATGGTTTCAAACAGTGGAACGATTTGGACACGCGCACGCTCAGTATCAACTAAACCAACTTCTTTAAGAAGGATGGCTAACTCAAACATATCTGAGACGCTCTCAGTGTGAGAGATGATATGTTGTTTGATGACTTCTTCACCAAGATAGTCCTTCAAAAGACGAGCAGTACGGAAGATAGCTAATTCTTTTTCAAGCGTTTCAGACTTAGATACATTTGTTGATGATAAGGTACGTGGATCTTCTTGCAATTCTTTGAGAAGAACAGCAACCTTTTCAACCTCTGTCAATTCACTGTAGTTGTCAACAATGTTTGCAGATTTAAGCAACTCTGCCACACAAGCTTCATGAACGCTTGAATCCTGACGCATATCAATTGTTGCAAGGTAGAATCCAAAGACCTCAACAGCTTGAAGAAGCTCTTCGAAATCACCGGAAATCAAGACAGAATCATCATTTTCGAGAAGTGAATTTTTAATTGCCAAAAGATCGTCATGGAATGCTTCAGCTGTTTCATAAAATTCGGTAGTTTGTTGTGAGACAGCTTGAAGACTTTGGCTGAGACGGTCATGCACAAAATCAGCTACTACTTCACCTGTTGAGACTGAGCCAAGACGAACATTTTCAGAAAGACGCTTAGCAACTCGTTCCTTGCTAAAGTTACCTGCTTTGAAGAAAAGAAGCGTCTGAATCAATTTAGATTGAATGTAACTGAAAGCACGACGGTATGGTTCGTTTTCACGGTAGACAGATGTATCTGGAGAAAGTTTCGCCATTTCTGCTACTGTTTCTGAAACTTCAGTCAAACGTGATGAGAGTGAGAATGAGCGGTAAAGGTTAACAACTTTTTCAATATAGTAATTGAGGATAACTTCACTTTGTAATGTCGCACAAAGTTTAAGAGTTTCTGCCGTTACAAATGGGTTCCCGTCACGGTCACCACCAATCCACATTCCCATTGTAATAGGTGTTGGATTATCAAGTTCGATACCTTTTTCAACCGCTAAACGTTTGAATTCGTGCGATAGCTTGCTAATCGCCTTAATCAATGAGGAGTTGTAATACTCCATAACGTTAGTGATTTCGTTTTTAACTTTAAGTTTCTTCTCACGAATGATATCCGTTTTCATCATAATCTCTACATAACGACGCAAATCCGCATACCATTTATCCTTATTAATAAGACCATCCTTAACGTCACGATGCTTACGGAGAAGTTCGTGAATGTGGTTAGTCAATTCAAGCATGGTTTTACGTTGAACCTGGGTTGGGTGAGCTGTCAATACCGGCACGACATTAACATTTTCAAGAATGTCACGCGCATTGTCGCTTTCAGCGACAACATCAAAGGTTTCAGACAACTTACCTAAATAAGATTCATCAATATTATTTTTTCGGTTGACTTCATAAGCCAAATCCACGTCCTCAGAGATATTAATCAAGAGAGGTAACAAAGAGAAATAACGTGATGCAACGACCATATCATCATTTGTCATTTCTGAAATGGCTTGTGTAAGGGCCTCATAGTCACCTTCATCATAAAGTTCAACCAAATGTTGGATAGTCGTGAGGCCTTGCTCACCAGCCATGCCTCGTGTTGCATCATCCAACAATTCTTTCAAGATACCAACTTCTTCAGAGATGATTTCCTGGTTGTTACTGCTTTCCAATTTGTTAAAAGCCAAACCGTATTCTCCTTACTTTATGTAGTACCCTTTTATGATATCACTTTTAAAACAAAAGTAAACTGTTTTTCTGTAAATCGTCAGCTATTTTGCAATTTTCTGACTTTTATTGAAAAAAATTATTAGTCCTATTTCCGAACTTTATAAAAAAAGACTCTGAATTAGAGTCTAAAATCTTAATTATACTTTTCTTGGTAGAATTTGATTTCATCACCATCTTGAACTTTAAGTTGATTAGCAGCTTTCTCACCGATTTTTCCATTGACATCAAACATCCAATAAATCCCCTTCTCCTTGTCTTGAGAAATTCCATCAATTTCAGTAATAAAACCATCATTTTCTTGAACAGGATATATTTCTTTTAAAACATCAAGTACCGTATCACCTTTTTTGAATTCTACGGATTTTTTCTTACTTTCCTTTTCAGTTTTTAAAATCAAAGTAACCTGGCCTTGACCCTTAGACTGATGATTGTTTGTGCTACTAGTAGGTTTAGCAGACTCATTTTTTCCACAAGCGCCTAAAGTAACAAGAGAAAAGGCAAGAGCTAAACATATCAATAATTTTTTCATTTCAAAAGTCTCCTAAAAATAGACTGAATAAATGGATAGAATAGAAGCGTCGATACTGCATGATAAGTATCATAAAGAAGTCCAGAAACAACAAAGGTAAGACCGCTCTTAAATAGGAGGCCATAACTATAATCCAAGAGAACTCCGTAGAGAAAGGATAAAATAGTTACTAAAGCAATCTGCCAAACAAGTGATAACCTAGGTGCAATCAAGCTCCAAAGAGCCATCAAAATGCCGAAGGCCAAGATTTGATTAAAAACCCAGGGACCAAACCCAAAGATGAATCCTGAGATTGACATGGTCAAAGCCATAATCAAGAAACCATCTACTAACCCCAAATAAAGGACAGACACAAAAAACATAGCTGTGATAGGCTGAATATTTGGCAATCCTATAAATGCTGACCGCAATCCTACTGCCAGTGCTGACAAAATGGCTATCCGAGCCATTCGTTGAATCGTTAGTTTCATATATCTATTATGCCAGAAATAAGTTGAATTGACTAGGTATGATACTTATTTATTTAATTAAAAAAGAAAATAACTGCTAAAAGAAAGAGGCCAATCACATGATTAGCCTTCCCTGAGTTACATTTGTTTCAAGCGTTCCACCCGTTCTGAAATTGGTGGGTGAGTATAAAAGAGCTTCTGTAAACCAGATTCTTTTTTAGGGTCATTGATAAAGAGGGCTGCGCTAGCATCATCCACGTGATGTTGCATTGGCGCACTATTATCAAGTTTGAGCAGAGCGTTAATCATACCTTGTGGGTTACGTGTCAATTCGACGCTAGAAGCATCAGCTAAAAATTCACGCTGGCGTGAAATAGCCAACTGAACCAAGGTAGCTGCCAAAGGCGCCAGAATAATGGCAATCAAAGAAATAATGAGAAGAATAATTTCCAAGCCACTACTTCCATTACGATCATCATCATTACGACGACGGCCTCCACCCCAGAACATCATATTGCGGGCCATACCAGATAGCATGGTGATGGCAGATGCCAAGGCAACTGCAATGGTCGAAATACGGATGTCATAGTTACGAATATGACTCACTTCATGTCCAATAACCCCTTCAAGTTCCTCACGATTCATAACCGTAAGAAGACCTGTCGTAGCAGCTACTGCCGCATTTTTAGGGCTAGACCCCGTAGCAAAAGCATTCATTGAAGGATCATCGACAATAAAGACACGTGGCATCGGTATTTGTGCCACCATAGCCATATCCTCAACAACATGATAAAGGTTCGGAGCGGTTTGTTCATCAACCTCTCGTGCACCGTTCATAGCCATAACGACATTAGTTGATTGGAAAATCATGGTAACGGCATAGATAAAACCGATAACTAGAGCAAGAATCAGACCACCGAAGCCTGAACCTAACCAAAGATAGCCAACACCGTAACCAACAAGGCCCAACAAGAGGAAAAAGACAAGGAGCAAAAGCCAAGTCTTTCTCTTATTTCGAGCAATTTGATCAAATAACATATTAGTTACCTAGTCCACTGAAATCAACCTTAGGCACAGCTTTTTCTTCTTCTGGTGTTTCAAGGAATTCAGCAGCCTTAAAGCTAAACATCTTGGCAATAAAATTGCTTGGGAATGTTTCCAATTTCACATTGTAGTTACTTGTTACACTGTTATAAAGTTGGCGTGAATAGGCAATTTTGTTTTCAGTGTTCGTCAACTCTTCTTGAAGCTGACTGAAGTTTGCACTGGCCTTAAGGTCAGGGTAACTTTCAGCAACCGCAAAGATTCCAGAAACCTGGCGTGTCAATTCATCACTAGCACGCATCGCTTCTGCAGGTGAAGTTGCAGCTGCTACTTGATTACGAAGTTCTGTTACTTTTTCAAGCGTTGAACCTTCGTATTTTGCATACCCTTTAACAGTTTCAATCAAGTTAGGAAGAAGGTCATTACGACGTTTCAATTGAACATCAATTTGACTCCACGCCTCCTTGGTTTGCATGCGGCTATTAACCAAGCCGTTATAACTTGCAATAACAAAAATCACGAGAACAACAATAATGGCAATAATAATCCAAATCATATTTTTTATTCCTTTCTTATACCTAAAGAAAGTCCGTACGACTTCTCTTACAAGTATCTTTAATAGTCTTAGTATATCAAATTTTCAGATAAAAGTGATAGAATGTGAGTTTTTTTTTTACTCTTTAGACGTGTGTCGTTTGCCTTGGGCTAGGGCATCTGCTTCTGTCATAGTAACTACATTTGCTTTGTTGGTGTTGCTAGGCATACTATTGATGTCATACCAATAAACATCTGCTCTTCCATGACGCGCCACATAAGCTGTTCTACTTTCTTCCTGTGTAGGTTGCACAGGATCTGGCTCAGAACTTGGTTGTTCAGTCACCTGTGAACTCTCAGAACTAGGCTCAGATGGTGCTTCAGTAAATTCAGTTACCGTATTTGTTGCTGTCCCATCTGCATAATTGATTTCTGCATTTGGTGATTGATTATCTAAGACAACATGTGTAACTCCCTGACTATCAAGAGTCTCCTTATCTCCACCAAGTTTAATTTCCAAGAGATTTCCAGAACTATCGATACCAACATACTGAAGTTCCACCTGACGAGGCAACAACTCGTATCCACTGTAGATAGCTGTTACCTTATAATCTAACCAATAGTTAGGGTGGAGTACCAGCCAGTTATCCAAGCGATTCTCGTAATAAAGCATGCCTGACTGATTACCTTCGTCGGTTCCTTTATAATTTCCAGAGTTCAACCAGGCAGTCATAGGTACTAAATTCTTGCCCTCGTCATTGACACCAGAAAACTGATAGCCAATCAAATGTCCTCGATTCATTAACCAAGATTTTGATTTACCATCACCATAATAAAACTTATAGTTATGCCATCCTACAGGATCATATTTTATTTTACCGGGGCGTTTATTCTTTGACTCGTCCTTATCTTGTAACTGTATATGAGCACTGTGGGCACGTCCTAACTGGTCCTTTTCCTCCATGACAAACTGCTTTTGACCATTAAAAGCTAATATACCATTGTTCTCATCCGCTTGAGCTACTTGAGAGCTTACAGTCAACGATTGTTTGCTAGTATCAACTGAAAATCCAAATCCTAAAGTAAATACTAAAAGAAGAAGAGCAAATAATAGTCTAAAAATGTCGCACAAAAAGGTAATTTCTTTCACGTGTAAGAAAGAGAAAACTCTAAATTTCCATAAAGGCTTATTTAGCAAGATTTATCGGCTAAAACAATCAAATTGTTTTAAATCTGTTTTCTCAGATTTCTGTCAAACGTTTGACAATCTTTTTTTTAATTTTACGATTCAAAGTATTATTTTCCGAATGTTTAAGTATTGCAAATGTCAAATACCTAAAAATAAAAAAAGAGACAAAAACTGCCTCTGACTTTTCAAATAAATGTTTATTCCTAACTGATTCTTACGATAACAATGTCTCTAGTTCCTCAACCGATAAACCAGTCACATCTGATACTACCTCTAGTGACAGGCCTTTTGAGAGCATCTTGCGAATCAACTCTAGACGCTCCTCATAACGACCTTTCTCCAAGCCTACTTCACGTGCTTCATCGATAGCTGTTTCCATAGTCATGTCATAATTTTCTTGAATACGTATGTGTTCATCAATCATCGCCTTTTCCTCCTGTGTCCAGCTGGATGAATCCAGTAATGAATCGGCATGCGTGACCGCTTGACTAGGTTCCTTAGAAAATGGGAGATTTCCAAAAAACTCTAGCCACTGCCGCCCTTCATCCGTAATATGTTTACCTTTATTATACTTATCCAACTCTAAAAAGGCAATCTGAAGAAGGTTCTGACGTTTACCGTCCTTATAGTAAGAATTCAAAGGCTTGCCCGTCCGACTATTGGCCATCCAATAAGTATTAATCGGGGACTCCTCATCAGGCAACAAGGTCTTCTCCAAGATAGCTATACCATAGACCGGCTCCATCTGCTCATACATCTTATGCATCTGTCCTTGTTGGCGTAATTGTTACACATTTTCCACCAGCTGGTTAGCCAAATAATAATGAAAACGATTGAGAAAATAATGCTGCTTACGCACCTGAATCTCAATAATGACCTCAGCTCCATCATTCAACTTAGCCCGAACATCCACCGAGGTTGAAAAGAGCTCATCCTCGTCAAAGCCCTTTTTATGAAGCTGCGTCCCCTCCAAAATCTGAGCGTCCACAACATCCAAATCCAAAATATCTCGAATGAAAGCCACCGTCACCTCAGGTAGACTGAAAATCTTCTTAGCCATGATATCCAAGGTCGGTGAGACATGCTTGTGTCTTTTTTCCATTTACCTCTCCTTAAGAAAAAATAGAGGGTTGGTCCCTCTACTTCTATTATTCGGAAAAAGCAAATGAGAGTTTGCAACTACCCCTTAAATGCTTTCACAAAAGCCTTGAGTTCTTCGTCTGCTTCTGGTGTGGTTCCATGAAGCTGGCCAAGCATATCAAGAAGGGAGGCTGTCTGACTTTCGATCGTCGCATTGGTCTGATTAATCTTAGCCACAATCTCGGTCAAGGGCTCCACTTCTTCTTCCTCAAAGGTATCCACATAACGAGGAATATTAAGGTTGTAGTCATTTTCCACAATCTCTTCAAAGCTAGCCAGATGGGCAAACTTGTCCATATCCTCACGGCTCTTATAGGCACTGAGAATCTTCTCAATATGAGCATCCGTCATGATGTTCTGATTTTTCCCCTTATCAAACTCCTTAGAGGCATCGATAAAGTAAACATCACGATTGGTGCGGTTCTTTTTGAGAATGATAACCGTCGTTGGAATACTGGTGTTAAAGAAGATATTAGCAGGTAGACCAATAACCGTATCAATAGCTCCTTCTTCCAACAAAGCCTTACGAATAGTCCCTTCGGCATTACCACGGAAGAGTACCCCATGAGGTAGGACGATGGCCATAACACCATTGTCTTGTTTCAAGTGATAGTAACCATGCAAGAGGAAGGCAAAATCAGCCTTAGACTTAGGTGCTAGTTTCCCAAATGGTGAGAAACGAGGATCATCCACGAAACCTGAGCTAGCAGACCACTTGGCTGAATAAGGTGGGTTCATGAGAACCCCATCAAAGTTAGTCGGCTCTTGAGTTGGCCAATCCTCATCCAAGGTATCAGCGTTGTGTAAAAACTGATTTTCAATCGGCACACCATGCAGAATCATGTTCATACGTGCCAGGTTATAAGTTGATGTGTTCAACTCTTGACCAAAGTAAACCACTGTCTGTGGTTGACGTGAATAGCGTTTGGCATTAAGCAAGAGCGAGCCTGACCCCATAGTCGCATCATAAAGGGTAAAGCCTTGCTTGTCCTCACGTCCTAAAAAGGCAATCTGCGTCATGAGCTTGGCAACAGGTTGCGGTGTATAGAACTCACCAGCTTTTTTACCTGAATCCGTCGCAAACTGACCAAT
The DNA here is from genome assembly GCF_010120595.1 of Streptococcus thermophilus. NCBI lineage: Bacteria > Bacillati > Bacillota > Bacilli > Lactobacillales > Streptococcaceae > Streptococcus > Streptococcus thermophilus. Next base: position 1,208,070 of record NZ_CP038020.1, on the reverse strand, counting down.
CAGGTACTCATAAGCATCACCAAGCATATCACCAGCATGACCTGCCACATCTAGTACTGCCAACTCTTTCATCACAGCCGCAACCGTTTGGTTTTGCTTTTGAGGAGTCGCTCCAAGTTTCTTAGAATAAAGGTCAATGTCTTCAAAAAGGTTTTCATAAAGCTCGTCACTCTGCTCAATATTACGGAAGCCCTGAGCCAAGTCCTCCAGCTGGAAGCTTCCATCATTCACTCGCTCTACCAAGGCCGTAAAGGTCAAGTCAGGATGAATGGCATAGCTCATTTCATCAGTGATGACTGACAAGAGGTCCTCGTGAGTCTCCTCATCCTCATAGTATTTGCGATAGACTGCCAGTGCCTCTTCCAAGCTTTCTGTCTCCTCCTCCATGGTCTCTGCCACGAAAAAGAGCATCTTGTCCGACAAATACTTGTAAAAGACCATGCCCAAGAGATATGACTTATAGTCGTTAGCATCCATCTTAGAGCGGAGCACATCCGCTGAGTTCCACAGGGCTTGGTAAAGCGACTGGGAGGTTTGTGTTGTTTCTGACATAATGTTTCTTTCTTTGTATTTTTGAATGTTATCCTATTAGTTCTAATAGCCTATCACGTTTGTTTCCACTTCCTTGATTACCTCATCTGAAATCTCAGAAAGAGGAAGTTGGTAAATAGTATTTTGACGTGGATTGAAAATGCCTAGTTTTTCAATAGTTTGAAACTCTGGATGAATCGAACGCCTACCCATGAGATAGTAACTCAGTAGCTGCAAGGTATGGTTCTTATTAGGCTTGCTGGTGGTGACTTTAAAGTCCCAAAGGGTATCTTTGGTCAGGAAATCCCCATCACCAGTCGTTATGGTAGCTGTATAAGCCCCTTCCATGGTAAAACCATCCGCAGTCACAGGGCCAAAGGCCTTGAAGAAGCTCAAACTACGCTCAACCATGATACGAATATTCGAAATGGTAGCTTGATCTGGGACAATACTCTCCACTGGACGATAAGCCAGAGGACCCGCACGAAAGGCACTATCAAAACCTGCCAACTGACAAGCCTTAGTAATCGACAAATCATCCAGCCTCTTAATATCATCCAGAAGACCAAAAGCCTTAGATTCCATCCTCATGACTCTAGCACCAAGCAAGGAAATCTCAAAAGCCTCCTCAACGGTTGTCCCATCCATGAAACGACTAAGATAGTCCACAGCAATCCCAACCAAACTAGCCGCAATAGACTCCTCAGGATTAAGAACTTGACCATCATCAAGCGTCGTCACTGTAAACGCCTTAACAGGCAGATAACCACCACGAGGCTGCTTAATCTGTTTAATACGTTGTGTTACTGATACCATGTTAGTCTCCTAGGTCGTAATAGTAATTTAACCAATCTTTCTCCAATCATCATCAATTTCATTCTTCGTGATAGTCCATGGTTCCTTAACGTCAAATAGCTTACTTTGATGATACCTGTCTTTAAAATCATAATAAGAAATCCAAACTTCATCAAATTCACAACCAACCTCATTGTAAGATATTCCAAAATCTAAATCATATCTTTTTAGCTCATAAGAATCTAACAAAAACGAATAAGCACCATTTTCTCCATATTGATAACTTTTTCCATTTTGTTCAAATCCACTATACTGAATCATTTTTGTAACAGGTGTTCCCTTACTATAAAGAACCAAATTCATATTTCTAATAATTTGTCTCTTTGATTTTGTATTATGAATTTCAACCCATAGTGGAACATCAAATGTCAATCCAATTCCTGAATGATGAAATCCCCAAGACTTCTGTGTTACCTTATTAAATACAGATTTAACATAAACATTGACACTTCCCCTACTAGATATGTAGTACTGAACAGCAGTTTGAAGTAAGAAGCCAATAAATGAACCAACTAATGAAAAAAGAGCCGAGTACATCACCAAAGTAACTTGAAAATTTTCAAATAAACTTGTCATCTTTATTCCTTCTAAATAAACATATCTTGCAAGAGTTTCTTTTTGAGTGTCTCAAGCTGCGAAATTTTTTCTTGGTAAGAATTAATGAGGTTATCGAGGTTTGAGAAATAGGCGCCAATGGCTTGTTGTTCTTCGAGAGTTGGAATTTGAATAATTGCTTCTTTTATATCATTCGAACTAATTGATTCAAACGTTGAACCTGTACTAAATTTATTCCAGAAACCAGTCATTTTCATTTTTTCTAAAGTATAAAAAATAAAGTCATTACCTTTTATTACTGCAACTCCACGCCCAATAACTACATTGTAATCCGTTTTACCAATATCACCAACAGGAGCTCTCACAGTTAGAATTATATCGCCAATTTCTGCCATTTTAGTAACTTCCGTCGTCCATAATCTAGGAACGACCTGCTTATCTTTAATATCTGCATTTCCTTGAACAAGAATATAATCATTCGGATTATCTGTATAGTTTTCTGACTTGGGAGATTGTCCCATTGTAATATTTGTAACTTCAGAGAGTATTTTATTTTCCCACTCACCATCAAATCCATCCAAACGAATTTCAGGAACGGTCTGTCCGGCTTTGGGAAACATCTTGGAGAGCATGGTCGTCTTAATAGATTGGTAGTTGGCGAGATTGTCCTTATAGCTAGATAGAAGGTCGTCGAGGGTGCGGAAAAGGGAGCCTATGGCGGATTGTTCTTCAATTGTAGGAATGAAAGTTTTTATAGAATAAAAATCACCATGGTTTAAGTCAGGTATAGTCGAATTTCCTGCTCTTATTAGTATTTCTTTTTGAACATCATATGATAGCAAAAGATAATATAAAAACAATTTGGCGGTATCATTTTTTTCATAAGTAACCTTAAAAAAATTATTATGAAAAGCACCCGAGACATTTGTAATCACTTTTCCTGTATTCCCAGTCCTAGTCATTAAAATATCATCTACAGTACAAATAACATTTTCAGATGGAGATTCAATATAATATTTTTTTCTAGAATTTGGATTTAAAAATTCATTTGTTATATAAAAATGCCTTGTTTCTGCATCTTCTGTAAATCTGTCCGATATTGCTATTTGTAACCCTTGAGATAATTTAGTAAAATCTTTAAATTTCTTCTTCTTCCACCTTTTTCTATAAATATTAAATCTAATTTTGGGGACATCTCTCTTATTTTTGACCTCCATATCTACTCCTTTACAATTATTAACAATCGGTCTAAAACTCCCAATAATTTTTAAAATGATCCTCATAATCATTATCTTTAAAAATTTGAAAGAATAGATTTCTCATTTCATCGGTTGTTTCTGTATACTGCGTTGCCGATAAATCATCTATAGCATGAGAGTTGACATTAAACAACTTTAAATACTGTTCATTGCCTTGATAAAATCTATCCTGCTTCAGTGAATTAAACTTCACAAAAGTTTCTATTATCCTTCTCATTGTATTTAACATTGATAGTTTATGACCACATTCATACAAATCTTTCAATTCTATCCATAGAGCTTCATAACTTGTTTTTAAATCTTCTTTTTCAGTCGTAATTTTAATAAATTCATGATGATCAATACGATAAAAATTGTTTTTGTCATATTTTGTTCTACCTTTATCATCTTTGAAATTACCATGAGGTTGAACATTTAAATAAAAATGAACATTATGAGTCAAAATTACCATGATATCTTTATTTACATCAAATTTATTTCTATCTTTATTTTGATAAAGTCTTTGTAATTCCCAAATAATCAAATATTGCATTGTATCATCATTTGAGCTCATTGGGTCATCAAACACTAATATTTTTTTATTCCGTCGATTCTTTTTGACTTCTTCTAATCGCTCAATAAAGTATAAAAATGCTATAACATTTTTTTCACCCGTTGATAAATGTTTTACGCTTCTGTATTGGTCTCCTTCCTTAATTCTATAATAACCAAGATTTTCATCGTCAACATGATCTAGTTCCCAAGAGACTCTCAAACGAAGTTTTGTATTAATTCTCTCGATAGCTTTCTTCTCCGCTTTTGGCTTTAAAGTATCAATTTGATTTCGATATTCAACTAATACTTGTTCTAAGCTATTTCTTTCATCTTCTTTTTGTTCCAAAGTATAAGATTTGTCTTTTTTATCTTTTTCATAATTATTCAATTTTTCCATTTCAAGTTCATATTTAAAACTCTCCAGTAAAATCTTGATTTCATGATATCTAATTGAATTTTTGGCCTCTTTTTGCTTATTTTTTATATCTAAAACATATTTGTTATGCCCTTCAATAATCTTATTAAAATTTTCATAATTTATATTATCCGGTATTGTTAATTCTAATTCTTCAGTTTCCACAAAAAGATTACTTTCTTTGTGTTCTAAAGTACTGAGTAGGGTTTCAAAAAAATATTTTTGTTGTTCTAATCTTCTATCAATCTCATCAATCTCTTTTTTGGCATTTTCAATTAAATCTGGAAAGAATTCTTCGACTTTTATAGCTACATATTCTGAAATTTCATTTAATAAATTAGCAATTTGTTCTTTCCCAGATTTAATTCGATTTTGTAAAGCCTTTACCTCATCTGCTGAAAAATAACTTTCTAACTCAAGTTTTATCTCATTAGAGATTTTGTTCCCACAAAAAGAACAAATTTCTTCATTTCTATGAATTTCTAATCCCTCTCTAGCGAAGTTTATCTTTCTTTGACTGTCTAGTCTACGAACTGTAACTCGTTCAATAACTTTACTTGAAATTATCTCATTAACAGCAGTTAAATATTTTTCAAAGTCTATCTTCTTTTCTTTTAAGGGGGTAATTTCTTGTGGAGAGCTTTGCAATATATCCAAATATCGATTTATCTCAGTTTCTTTCAAGCGGCAGGCTCTAGCAATTTCTGACTTGAAACTATTTTTATTGTAAGATTTTGGGTTATCTACAATAATCGGATCTCTTTTTAATGAAATAGTTCTAGCAGAATTCTTATAGAAACTATCTAATTTTTTATATTGTTTTTTATATAACTTACCTTTCTCCTGAAAATCATCGAATAAAGTTGGTTCCTCTCCATCAGAACTTCTCTTATCAAGTTGTTTTTGAATTAAAGATAGATTGTGCTCTGTTTTCAAAATTTTCTTTTCTAATTCCTTTATTTCTGCTTCTTTATCACCTGCTCCAACTGCTAATGAAAAAGCATCTAGATTCTCATTTTCACCAATTAAAGATTCAAAGCCATTAAAAACATGAACTTCATATTCTGATTTTTTTTGAGTGTAAATTGATTTACTTAATGTTGATTTACCCGAACCATTTTTTGCAAAAATAAAGTTTTTAGAAGATAATTCTAATTCATCTCCTTTAAAAAGTGGAGAAACAGAATCATCAAATTTAATTTGCTTCAAATTTATAACAGTACCAACCATAAATATCCTCTTTTCTCGTGACATATTTTTCAAGCGAAACTATACTAATTTAATTCTCCTACCTCCCAACTCTCAATGGTTCAATGACCTCTTCGATGAGTTTGGTGTAGGCTTCTTTTATTTGTTTTTTGTAGCTGAGCGGGTTGAGGGCATCAGCTGTTTCTGCTTTGTAGTCTTTGTAGCGTTGGCTCTTGGCAAGCTGGCTTTCGCCTGATTGCTTCTTGGCACCCTTACGATAGTGTTGGACATAGTAACGAAGTTCATCGAGTCCGACATACCATTCTCTGGCAAAGCGTTTGAGATGGTCGTCGATAATGGCTTCAATCATAGTGTCCAAGACGTCAGTGATAGATTGTCCTTGGTAATCTTTAGGATTGGCTTGGACTTCTTTCCACAGATTTCGGATGATTTCTGCTAGTTTAGGATTGGTACGTTCCAGACTCTGGATATAATTATCAACCGTTTCGATATCCTTGTCACTGAGAGCCTGTGGACTATCCTCTTCCTGCTGAATCATACTTTGAATCAGTGTCAGGATGTAAGCATAGTTAATCTCGTCGACTTGGACGGATTCCAGTTCGTAGTGGATATCAAAGAGATTATCATCACCATCGTCTTCTGCTCGGCTTTTGAGCTCTGCTAGGATATTTTGATAGATTCCTAGATAGGTTTCGAGCTTTTCATCTGATAGGCCAGTTTCTGCATAGATAGCCGCTTCATCGTATTCACTATAGACACGGATAGACGCCAGATACTTGTCAAAAGTTTGATAAGCCTTAGCAATGCGACGGAGTTGTGGGCTAGAGGCCTGCACTATCGTGATGACATAGTTTTCCACATCTTCCACTTTTACTTGAAAATCTATCCAGGCTTGGATGAAGTTGGCTTTTTCTTCCTCCCAATCTGGGGCAGTGACGTCATTTTCACCTCCGTTTGAGTAGAGCTTAAGGGCATTATCCACAGCCTCTTTAAAGGCCTCTGGTCTTTGGAAGGTGATGATATGGCCATAACGCTTTTTACTATCAAAGATACGGTTGGTACGACTAAAGGCTTGAATCAAATCCTGTGGACGCATGGGCTTACGGTCGATGAAGAGAGTGGATAGACAGGGGGCATCAAAACCGGTCAAAAGACGGTCAACGACGATAACCAAATCCAACTGCTCATTGCGAGGAATGTATTTGTCTAACTTTCTGGCTAAACGATTATTGATATCCGTATTAAAGCCACGCAAATCAGCCATGTTAAAATGGGTACCGAACTCCTGATTGTAGTCGTCCATGACCTGTTTCATGTGGTTTTGGTAGTCGATAGACTCTTCTTCATTTTCCGACACTGAGTAAGTGACCGTCATCTTTGGAAAGTCGGGTAGCACGCGCTTAGCTCGCTCTGACA